>CAZDMG010000178.1:0-1541 GCA_964506655.1 uncultured Gemmatimonadaceae bacterium | reverse complement strand
CATCAGCAAGCTGGTGATCACGGTTCATACTGATGCGGTCGTGCTCACGCAGGAAACCGAATGAGCGCGCCTCAGAGGCCGATGTGGATGTCTGTGCTGTGCCAATCAGCCTGAAAGCCCGCTTAACAGCCTCGAAAAGATCTGCCTCTTCGTATCTGGTCAGTTCATTCGTGAAACGCATGAGCATTTCTTTGGTGCCGCCGCCACCAGGCAAGAGCCCGACGCCCGCTTCCACAAGCCCCATATACAGTTCAGCGTGTGCCTGCACCGTGTCAGCATGCAGTGAGAACTCTGTACCACCACCCAGCGTCAGGCCGGCCGGTGCAACAACCACCGGGAATGGTGCCCGTCGAATAGACTGCGTCGCCGTCTGGAACGCTTTGGTTGCGCTCTCAATCTCGTCCCATGCACCAGCTGCCACACCGAACGAAACCATCGAAAGATCGGCGCCGGCGCTGAATGTACGAGGATCCTCGTTGCCGATAACAAGCCCTTCGTAACCGGATTTGCCAATACGACGCAATGCACTCGCGAGGCCTTTGAGAACACCATCGCCGATCGTGTTCATCTTGGAGCGGAACTCGAAGCAGGCCACTCCGTCGCCCAGATCGATAAGACGCGAAACTCCGTTGTCTTCGATGATCCGGCTACTCTTTGCCAGCCCTGCAAGAGAGACTTTCCCGATGACCCCCGGGATCGGTTCCCAGGTACCTTCGAATGTCAGGTATTCATCGTTGGCGTTGTAGAAACCACTTGTCGCATGTTCCAGCAACGGCGGCACAGCAAGCCCGCGCGCATTGAATTCACTTCGCAGCCAGTCAACACCGAGTGCGTCGATAATGCGGAAAGGTCCGGCTTCCCAGCCGTAGCCCCATACCATTGCATTGTCGATCGAGACGATGTCGTTGGCGATAACAGCCGCATGCGTGAGTGTGTAATGAGCCACATCCACGAGGTGATCACGCAGAAATGCGCCCTGTGCGCCGCTGTGTGTCTTCGCGGCCTGCAGGCGTTGCGGGATCGCAAGCTTCGATGCCTGACCGATATCGCCTCCGTCCTGTCGCTGCTGCGGCACATAGGTGCTGGTCTTCCAGTCCCAGGTCAGAATGCCGTCTTTGGTCTTGCTGTAAAACCCGCCACCTGTCTTGTCGCCGAGTCTGCCATTCGCAATCAGCTCCGACTGCATCCATGCGGGGAGCGCGAAATCCTCTCCGGTGGCAGCACTGAGGCCGTTGGTTACATGCGTAAGTACATCAAGCCCGGAAAGGTCAGCGGTGCGGAATGTCGCAGTGCGTGCGCGTCCGATGTATGCGCCGGTCAACGCGTCTACTTCGTCTATCGTAAGACCATGCTCCTGCATGCGACGCATAGTTGTGACCATGCCGTACACGCCGAGTCGGTTGGCGATGAATCCGGGTACATCCTTTGCGATGACGATCCCTTTCCCAAGTATGCGTTCTGCGAAATTGCGGACGGCTCCGATAACAGCCGGGTCGGTTTCCGGTGTCGGAATGATCTCCAGCAGGTGCATGTAGCGTGGC
>CAZDMG010000177.1:0-1882 GCA_964506655.1 uncultured Gemmatimonadaceae bacterium | reverse complement strand
AAAACGCCAACGTACAGATCTCCCTCATACTCCTGGATCCGGCCTGCAGAAGTTGGCATGGGAATACTGTGACTGTATGTGCCGTCGCCCTCTCCCAAACGAAAAACCGTGACTCTCTGATTCCCGCGATCTGCAACGAATAGACTGTTGCTGCTCAGCGCGAGCCAGCCAGGCGACGCGAACTCTCCCGGGCCACTGCCCTTCCTGCCATATCCCGCAACGACGCGACCCGAACGATCAATCCGTATGACTCGGCTCTCCCCGACATCGGAAAGATAGAAATCTCCGTTTGCACCAACTGCCAGATCCACCGGCCGCACAACAAACACTGAGTCGGTTTCATCTACTGTAATCCCGTCGAGACGCACCAATACATCACGCGGGTCATTCCCTTGTTGAGGTGCGCGGCAAGCAGTTTGCACGGCAACCAGAAACAGGAGCGACAATAATTGCCTACGGATGGTCTTCCTCCTTAATGGTCAGATCAAGCACTATTTCACTGGTAATAATCAGCACACTTCCACGTATGACAATTGAGTATCGACCGGGGGGAGCGTTTGCAGCGATATTCAGCTGGCCACTGAACGGCTGGCTTGTGTCAGTACTGTTCAGTAGCGTATCAGGAAGTGTAAATGTCACGCCATCCGGTACTCCCGAAGTTCGAAGGCGTATTCGCTGGTCATACCCAGCGATCCGAAATGCTACCATACTTATGGTTGCCGTTGCCCCCTGCGCAACTGTCATGGGTAGCACAGTTGGATATGTAGGTACCGGGTCTCCCGGCTTGACGAATGCGAGATTGAACCCCGGCAACTGCCTGAATATCTGGAGGATGAACCCAGCGGTTACATCGCTGATTCCTTCACCGCTCGCTTGCAACGTCAATGTGTGCCGCGCAGGATTAGCAAATATCCCGGTGTGCAATACCAGCGGAGTCTCTGTGGCTGACCCAACGAGTGGTGATATATCCGCTGTTGCTCCTTCCGGGAGTCCTGCCACGGTGAAGGCTACAGTGCCATTGAAATCGCCAAATCGTTTTATGCTGACAACTGCGGAGTCACTCCCACCATCCATGGGGATTTCCAGAACCACCGGATTAAGAGACAGCAAAATAGCCTTCGTGGTTGCCGGCACGATTGTAAGCTGCAGCGGCAAGACCTTGTCATTGAGGCGATCGGCCGCTGCGCGCAGCATCAGCGGAGCCACACCAGTTTCGGTATTAAGGGACGCATTCAGAGTAAGCGTTGCAGTTGTCGCACCGTCTTCCAATACCACGGGATCAATCTGGGAGGTCACACCGGTTGGTAGCCCAAGCAATGACAATCCAACGCGCCCGGTGAACCCTCCCTCGCGTGAAACTGTGATTGGCAGCTCCAGCGTATTACCCTGCGGCAGCGAAAGCACCGGGTTGGAGACTGACACGTCGATTGCAGGCACTGAGACACTCACGAATACAGTCAGCACGCGGCTATCAACTGCATCGCCACTGGCTCGCACATCAAACGTGTACGAGCCGGCAGAGATAGTAGAGAGAGCACTGACTGTCAGTTCTGACAGCTCCGCAGGTGCCACCAACACCGAAGGAGCAAACGACACCACCAGACCCTGTGGTACCTTTTCTGCCGTCAGGCGAACGTTGCCGTCGAAAACACTGCTACGCCGGATACTTACGACGGATGTTGAAGAGAATCCCTGCGCGACGGTAACGGTTGAAGTGGGTCCCTTCAGATCGGTGATGGCAGGACGATCCGGATCGACATTATCGCCGCAGGCCGAAAGCGCTAATCCCAGCCATGCGATAACAGACGCACGTGCCAGTAACGTGCCGCGGCGGGGGGGGGGGGGGGGGGGGGGGGGGGGGTGAACCACGGGCCCCGGTACC
>CAZDMG010000176.1:1411-1968 GCA_964506655.1 uncultured Gemmatimonadaceae bacterium | reverse complement strand
ACGCACCAGCGCACTCGTGTCAGGTCCTCCTTCCACCACCGCCACGTCGTCGGTGAGCAGCGGCGCGCCCCTCTGGGCCAGAGCCAGCGCGAGGGTGGACTTGCCGCGTCCTTTCGCCCCCAGCAGCAGGATCGCTCCAACTGCCACACCCAGTACTGCCCGGATCGGTGAAATACGCGCCGTAGTCATTCTTCCTCCTCGATCGGTACCGGAACGCAGATAAGATCTATCGGGTCATCAACGGACTCACCTGCTTTGTCGCGATTGAGGTGACTGTCGAACTCATCCCACTCGCGCAGTGTTTCCTGAAGATTCCCCGGTGTCATTACTGCTGTTCTGACGCGGTTCCGGTCGACGCGCGCCTGCAGTTCTGCCTCGCGATCGTTGTACATACGTTCATGAAGCCACTTGGGGCCCTCGCGGCCGCGGCAGTCGCGCGGTGCACAGGTGTAAACCATCACGCCCGGTGCACCGGCACGCAGAGTGAGTTCAATTGCGGAAGTATGCAAATTCCCGGCGCACGGAACAGGACGTACTTCTGCGCCGCGTTCTTCCAG
>CAZDMG010000176.1:0-1401 GCA_964506655.1 uncultured Gemmatimonadaceae bacterium | reverse complement strand
CTTGCTTGTGCGCTGGTGCTGCATACTCGCACATAAAGGCCACGGGCCGCACCGTCTTCGGATCCACACCCCGGTATGAATTCCTGATTTCGACCACCTGATCGCGCCCTGTGCGTCCTGCCGGCCCGACACCCATTGGCGGGCATGAAGCCGAGCATATGCCGCACGATACGCAGAGCGCAGGGTTCACATTCGCAACCAGTTCGGACTGCAGTTCACTTGTACGATTAGTACGCGGGATCATTGTGATTGCTTCCCACGGGCAATCCTGCGGACACTGATTGCAACCGGTGCAGTATCGTTCGTCCACCCAGCTCGGCACCCATTGCTCAGTGCGTTCACGTCGCACGAAGAGCGGTACAAAGAAGATTATGGCGAAGGTGACAGCCGCACCTGCCCATGCCATCCATGGCGAAAGCGCGTTCGCCCACGGGAACCAGAACGCAAAGAATATGTCCGCAGGTACTTTATCCGGCACAGAGAAGAGCGACGCTTTCGGTGCAAGCGGTGTCGGATAAAAAACAGCGAGCACAAAAAGTGCACCGACGATCGTATAAAGCAGCGGCCTGGGTGGAAGCAGCGTCGGCCTTGCAACTTTCCAGACGTGCACCCAGAGTCCTGCAGCAGCGCCGAGTGGAAGTGCAACGTGCAGAAAAAGGTTCAGAAAGAAAAATGCTTCCGGAATATTCTGATCGCCGGCAAAGATGCGTCTGGTGGGTTCACTGAGCACAGGGAGTGCATCAAAGAACCGGGCACCATTTACTGCGAGCTCGTGCCCGAAGGAATCCCACACCATGACATATCCTGTCCAGCCGCTGATGAGTGTCAGGACGAGCAGTGAGATACCGGAAGACCATGCCAGTGCACGCGGTCCCCACGAACGCGACTGAGCGAACATGCGCCATGCGTGCACGACGACAGCGACGATCATTGCATCAGTGGCGAAGCGGTGCAGCGAGCGGACCCATCTGCCGAAGAAAAGGTTCTCCTGAAGTCGCTGTACCGATTCATAGGGAGAACCGACCCGGTAGAAGATGAGCAGATAGAGACCGGTGATGATGAGAACGCCGAGTAAGGCAGCGGCGATGGTGCCCGTTTGATGCAGCGGGTTGTATTTCCAGCCATATAGGCGGTTTACGGCCGCATCAGCAGCGCGGAGAGGCCTCAAAGCCAGCCTTTCCACACTGCTAAGCTGAGATGACTCTTGCGGGATATTTATCATGCGCACATTATAACGCCAGCTGTGGGAACAGGCTGCCCCTGTAACCGATTTTCATTCGGGGTTTCTCACCTGAAGGTGTGAAATACGTTCAGTGTTACAGTATGGTACGGTGTGTCCGGATTCGATCACTGCGAGGGTTATCAATGTGGTCTTCACGGACAGCCGGCGCCCCACACAGC
>CAZDMG010000175.1:0-2152 GCA_964506655.1 uncultured Gemmatimonadaceae bacterium | reverse complement strand
CAGCGTGGCGCTACGGTGATCAGTTCGGCCGGCGCCGCAACCGACAGTTGCTTATTACCGGCGCCATTATGGGGAGCGCTGCAGCCCTTGCCGGCGGCGTTGTTGCTATCGGAGCGGGCATCACTTCACTCGGCAGTCTCTGGGCACACCCAGGACTCCTGGATAATCTCATCAACGGCAGGCAATCGACTGTTGTCGGGAAGATCGCGCTCGAAGATGGCCGTCTTGTAACTGTACAGCGCAGACACGCCCGCATGAGCGCTCTGGTTCGTACCGAAGGCGATGAGCAGCTTACGCTACGGCTCGAGTCAAAGCAGGGTTCGTATATTCTCACGGGCGACGCAGCGCGCGCGGCCACGGCGCGAATCATGCCCACCGTCAACAGGTTCGGAGGCACGCGCAAATCTGTACAGGACGCGGTCGATGTTCTGGAAGAAATCGGTGACCCGGCACGCGTACTCACTGCGCTGCAGCAACGACACGGTCGCAAGGGGAGCTACAGAGTCCGAAGCGCGGACGCAAAGTGGAATGGTGTCACCATTGCAAAGCTCCCGGGCACACTGCACTCCATGAAGATCCAGGACCGTCTCGCACTGGAGATGGCACTGCATGAAGAAGCTGAACGCCGGGTGATGAACGGCGAACTGGAGCAGCTCGAGCGAGCATGGCGGGAGGCGGAAGAAATAGCTGCCATATCAGACGACATGTTCGTTTCGGACTCTGTCGAGTCGCGACTGGCCGGTCTGCGACTCGTACGAAACGACAACGGCGATTATTCCGTAGTTGCAGTACACTCTGACGATCACTGAACATCACTGACCATCACTGAAGATCACTGACGCTCACTGATACTCATGTACTCCAACTGCTATCACTGCACGGCCGATCTGGGTCGGAACGAAGCGATCGAGGCGTTCACAACCGGTACGCGTCTGGCTTTTGACCCGGCGCGCGGCCGTTTGTGGGTAGTGTGTCGCAAGTGTGCGCGGTGGAACCTCTCCCCGCTCGACACCCGCTGGGAGGCAATGGAAGAGGCCGAGCGTCGGTACCGCGACAGCAGGCTGCGTGTGAGCACCGAGCACATCGGGCTTGCGCGCCTGCGCGAAGGGCTCGACCTGATACGCATAGGTGAACCACAGCGCCCCGAAATGGCAGCGTGGCGCTACGGTGATCAGTTCGGCCGGCGCCGCAACCGACAGTTACTTATCACCGGCGCGGTTGTAGGCGGTGCTGCTACCGTTGTTGGTGGACTGGCATTAAAGGTTGGTTTTACCGTCGTGGTCTCCGTTTTTGGCAAATGGTGGGTATGGGATAATCTGCTCAACGGAAGACAGACTGCGCTTGTTGGACGGATTCCGTTGGATGATGGCAGCCTCGTCACCGTGCAACGCAAACACGCTCGCATGAGTTCGCTTGAGAACACAGGGGATCCGGGCGAGTTCGCGCTGCGCCTGGAGTCAAAGGAAGGCTCCTACATTCTCACTGATGATGATGCGCGTGCCGCAGCGGCCCGCATTCTCCCAACTGTGAATCGCTACGGCGGTTCACAGAAAACTGTCAGACAGGCAGTCGGTGTTCTGGAAGAGTGCGGCGATCCTGCACGTGTGCTCACCACTCTGCAGGAACACTACGGCAGGCGGGAGGACGATCAGCTTTGGTGTGAAGCGCCGGCACTCGAACGTATCAGGGTTATGGATCTGCCCGGAGCGTTGCACACACTGGACGTGGAAGACCGTCTCGCACTTGAGATGGCACTGCATGAAGAAGCTGAACGTCGCGTGATGAATGGCGAGCTGGAGCAGCTCGAGCGGGCATGGCGGGAGGCTGAAACGATCGCTGCGATCTCCGATGACATGCTTACACCGGACTCTGTCGAGTCGCGGCTGGCCGGCCTGCGACTCGTACGAAACGACAACGGCGATTATTCCGTAGTTGCAGTACACTCTGACGATCACTGAAGATCACTGAACATCACTGACCATCACTGAACATCACTGACGCTCACAGACGCTCATGTACTCCAACTGCTATCACTGCACGGCCGATCTGGGTCGCAACGAAGCGATCGAGGCGTTCACGACCGGTACGCGTCTGGCCTTTGACCCGGCGCGCGGCCGTTTGTGGGTGGTGTGTCGCAAGTGTGCACGGTGGA
>CAZDMG010000174.1:0-2183 GCA_964506655.1 uncultured Gemmatimonadaceae bacterium | reverse complement strand
GGTAAAGACATAGTGCATGTCTTCCACGGGCCAGCGCCATACGGTGATGACCCGCCCTATGGCGTCGCCCGCATCTGCTGTGTTTTCAGGCGTGAAGGTGGCTATCACCGGCGGCTCACCGTAACGCAGTACAATCAGCCCACGGTCACTGCGCCACCCGGTCTGGTGCATATCTGCGTCGGTCCAATAGAGATCGGAGTAAGCGTTTCGCGCCATGAACTCCAGCCACGCTTCGTTTTCCGGTGTGGTGAGAAGTGGGTCTGCGGCCTCCCAGTAGGCGCTGTCCGTGTGCATGCGGGCCGAGTCACCGAGTGACTGGTAAGCGATGGCCTCGCGCCGCCGGACAATGCGGCTCAGCGATTCCATATCTTCACGGTCCTGCGGGGACATGAGATCAAGAGCCTTCCTGAAGGAAGAATCTGCTTCGGTATTGCGGCCAAGCTTGTACCACGCGAGACCAGCCGCAAGGCGAATACGTGAGCTCCCCGTGTTGGCGTCGATAAATGGCTGGACCGTGGAAATCATTTCGTTGAATCTCCCCTGATCGAACAACACGCTGAGTAGCGCAATGGCGGTACGCTCATGCGTCGGGACTGCATTCAGCGCCATTCGGAACAGTTCTTCCGCCTCTGAACGCTCGACTGAGCCAATCCCTTCGATAGGGTGGGAGTGCTGCTCCAGGTATTCACGCACATAGTGCAGCCTGCTGCTGGCCGCAATCGGGTCGAAAATCTGTCCCGGGCTGGACATGTATCTGTTGCGCACAGTGGAGTAGCGGCGCTGCTTGATCATTCCGATTTCGTAGGCAGCCTCAGCGATATTGAGCGGGTCTCCGCTGGCCTGTGCTATCCTGAGTGCACGCCGGAAGTGTCGCTCGGCTTCTATGCGCAGCAGTGGAGACGCGAGCCGAACACGACCCATTTCTATAGCGTAGCGCGCATTACCCCTGTCCAGCCCTTCCGCACGCTCAAGCAGGCGCCATGCAAGGATATTCCGCGGCATGTCCTCAACACTGAGCCTTGTGGTGCGGTTCAAAATGACAGCACGCCAGTAAAGGATGTCTGCGTTCTGAGGCGCGATTTTGCTGGCCTCCTGGAGGGTGCTCAATGCTGTCGTTGTATCACCAGCGGCAGCCTGCGCCATGCCCGCGCGATACAGCGAATCCACCACCGGTTGTACCGACGCATCGTAAGCAGCACCGTGGGCGCACCCCTGTACTGCAACTCCCAGCACGAGTGCCGTCAGAAGTGAGGCCGTACGCTTTACGACCGAGGCAGCCCAGTGCGCACGGCGGCGCAGAGTTGTAATGGAAATCAACGGTTGGTGAGTCGGTGTGACAGAGGACACATTCGCCGTGCTGTTAGCGGCGTCTGCCCGGGCTATGGTGCTTGGAATGCAACACTGGTGGAAAGTACCAACCCACCTCTGTTGTAACTCACCACACAATACCCCTACTCTATAATATACAATCGTGGAACAGCGCTGCCACCGGAGCGTAAGAGAGGCCGCGGTCTGCCGGATCAACCTGTTTGGGGCCGCGGAATCCATACATAATCTGAAATTCAGAGGGAGTATTCATGAGGCTTGCGGTTATGGGTGCAGCAGCGCACGTCGCGGCAGTTAACGCTACGCCAGGCTCAAACCAAAAGAGACGGAGTGCTGTGAGCTTCACCGCGGTCATAGCCACTGGTTTTCTGTTGACATCAGTGGCCGCGTCAGTCGCAGCGCCGGCGGCGTTCGCGCAGGCCGCCAGCTATCCGGCCTTCCAGCCGGCTCAGGTATCTGTCCGGGACTACACTGCGGCGATCTCAGCCGGTACCGGCACGGCAGCTTTCTTTCAGTGGCGCGAAGGGCTGTCCAACAGCATGCACTTCTCCCTGGAAGGTGGTCTTCTGGACCGGAAGGGAAGCAGCAATATGCGCATCTTTGCAGGGGGCTCACTTGGCTCAAAGCTTATGAATGCCACTGATGAGCAGCCGCTTGATATTCTTCTCACCGGCGGCTTCGGTTTCTCAGTGGGGAACAGCACCACCATCTTCCGAATCCCGGTCGGCGCATCGGTGGGGCACACTTTTGAACTGGAAGACGGGATGTCGCTGTCTCCCTTTATTCACCCGCGTGTCTCACTTGATATGTGCTCCAGGTGCGGTCTGCGATCCAGCAGCGAGCTCAGCCTGAATTTT
>CAZDMG010000173.1:0-2214 GCA_964506655.1 uncultured Gemmatimonadaceae bacterium | reverse complement strand
ATCAAAGCTCTCAAACGCATCACCTTCCCTCCTTCATCGCCTTACTGCAAGGACGCCCAACCGGGCGGCTCCATCACTCATCGTTACTGCACATGTCGTGCCGAAGCAACGCATGAGGTGACCCGATAGCGTATTTCGGATTCGATCCACGTACTTCGGATACACTTCGGATACACTTCGGATACCCAGAGTATCGGCAGTAAGGTACCCCGGGCATAGCCGCTTTGTGCCGACGCACGCCAGGCGTGGGGGCTCCGCTCAGTCGCCAAAGCTGATTCCCATCATTCGGGCAGTCCGGACGATGTCGTGATCGGGGTCTACCCGCTTGGTCTCCTTGAGGACTTCGTCCAGTGGGACAGTTACCAGATCCGGGGACTGGAGTGCCACCATCGTCCCCCACTTTTTGTCTGCAACAGCTTGTACGGCAGCGGCTCCGAAGCGGGTTGCAAGGAGCCGGTCGTAACCGGTTGGCGGGCCGCCGCGCTGCAGGTGACCCAACACCAGCGACCTGGTCTCCTTCCCCGTGTTCTTCTGGATATCATGCGCGATCCGTTCGGCGATTCCGCCGAGTCGGCGTTCCTGGCCTGGAAGTGAAGCACCGATAATCGACTCTTTCCCGCCGCGCGGCTTGGCGCCTTCAGCGACCACAACAATGCTGAAGCGACGCCCCGCGTTGTTGCGTGCGTTGATCTTATCGCAGACCTTGTCGATGTCCCAGTCGATTTCGGGGATAAGAATTACATCGGCAGTACCGGCAACGCCTGCGTAGAGCGCGATAAAACCTGCTTCGCGTCCCATCACTTCCAATACCATTACGCGATCGTGCGACTCAGCAGTGGTGTGCAACTTATCGATTGCTTCCATCGCGGTATTCACAGCGGTGTCAAACCCGAATGTGTTGATCGTGCGCGGTACGTCGTTGTCGATAGTTTTGGGGACGCCGATGATGCGCATCCCTTTGGCGGCCAGTCTTGAAGCGATGTGCAGCGAACCGTCGCCGCCGATGGTGATCAGAGCTTCAATGCCGAGGTTACGTGCGTTCTCTATGAGCTCATCGGAGCGATCGACTTCGCGCCATGTACCGTCAGCATTGCGTACCGGGTAAGCGAATGGGCTGCCTCTGTTGGTGGTGCGGAGAATGGTGCCACCCTGCCCTGCTATGCCGCGCACGGTGTCTTCATTCAGCGGAATAATTTCGTCTTCGCCAAGGAGGCCGGCATATCCGCGTTTGATGCCGAGTACGTCCCAGCCGCGCGTTCTGGCGGAGAGGACAGCTGCACGAATAACTGCGTTAAGCCCGGGCGCGTCACCGCCACCCGTTGTAAGTGCAATTCGCATTGTTGTAGGTCTGATGGGATTACTTGTTTGTTCTGTGGAACTCACGTTACTGAATCGGTGCGCCGAAAAGGTTGGCGAGATGACGGATAAGTGAGTCCTGACGCGCAACAACTTCGCGCAGCGAGTCCACCTGCGCCTGAATATTTGCGTCATCGTCGCGGAGGGATACGATGGCGTCGCTCAGGTCGATAAGTGCGTTACCGGTACTGAGCTCAGTCGAAGGGGACGGAAGTCCGATGCCGCTGCAGGCTGCGGCAAGTGTGATCCCTGCGACTGTTACCAGGGTTGCTGCACGCTTCCAGGCAGATTGAGTTCTCATACCGACACCCCGCTTAAGGTGAATCTGAACTGCATAAATACAATATCGACCGCAGTATTGCGGTATCGCATGGTTGGACTGTGTAATCTATCTCTCTTTGCAGTTGGCCGGGCTTGTACTGGCCGTGGAGCTTAAGCGCTCGGGGAGACGTTCCATGATGCGAAAAAAGAGCGAGTCGGTTTTGCGTGCTGGATTCAGCCTGATTGAACTGATCATGGTGATATCTGTTACAGCGATCCTTCTGGCGGTAGCTGTGAAATCCGGTGCTGGGTGGCTCAATCGGTCGGCAGTGCGGGCAGCTGTGTCGGGAGCGCGCGACGCGTTCGCCGCGGCCCGGGATCAGGCAATGGCATCCGGGGAGCGGACTGCAGTGCGAATCCATGCTGCGACGGGGCGCATTGCGGTGCACTCCGGGGCGGATACGAGCCAACAGTTCCCACTTGGCGATCTGTACCGCGTGACGTTGGAGGCGTCACGGGATTCGATGGCGTACTCGCCGACGGGGCTTGGGTGGGGTGCGTCGAATTTGCGGTTGGTGGTGAAGCGTCAGGCGGCGG
>CAZDMG010000172.1:0-2222 GCA_964506655.1 uncultured Gemmatimonadaceae bacterium | reverse complement strand
CTTACAGGCGTTGGCACAATACCGGCCTATCGACGCATACTGGAGCTCGGATGGGATCCGGAGACCCCGGGGATGGCTTATGTCCGGCGTCTTTTTTTTCGGCTGCTGGCTGCCGATGAAGACCCGTCGCTGCTCTTTGAATTGGGCGGACCTTTTGGCAGCGGCGACGAGGACACGGATGCCTTTAACAGGTCGCTGCTTCGCGAGGCCGCTGCTGCCTTGCTTGCAGCCGCTGGCTACACCTCCGACCCGCGTCTTCGCGGCATCGCCACCAGGATGCTCAATCGCATTGATGGCTTCCTCAATTCGCCACTGGCGAGCGATGCATGGATAAAGAGTGGTGGACGCGACGTTTTGTCTCCAGACGCACACCCGCCCTCATATCACCAGTTGGATATGCTCGCAAATATGCCCGGCTTCAGGCATGAACGTCATGGCGCATTCGAGCGCATCTACGGGCTCCTGACCCAACCATGGCCCGATAGACCTGCTGCGCAACTGATCGGGCGGTATGTCGTTCAACGTCCACAACTGGTACTCGGCGACCCCTTCCCGGACAGGGAAAGTGCCGACACGGATCTGATATCAGCGTTGGCGTGGCTGGAGTTGATGGCACGTCTGGACTTCCTGAACCGAAACGAGCGGTGGAGTGCACTCTTTGACAGTTTCATTGAGGAGTGTGATGAGAACGGCGTGTGGGCGCCTGCACGTACCGCATCGCAACCCAGGACACAGCCGATCTGGTCGTGGCATATGCAGGGATTGAGTGACCATCGCGACAGAGCCACCTCATTCGCACTGGACGTGACCTTCAGGATTGGCCTGATCGCGAAGCTTGCCGGTCGCGAAATCGAACTGGTGAGTGGCAGCGCTGCGGGGTAAAGCGGCATCAAGTCCGGGAACAGCAGCACTGAAAGTGTGACGCCAACTGCCGGCTGCAGCAGCCGGCCTGAGGGCATGTTGCTGCCCATCAGGTTAGTTTTCAGATTAGTTTTCGGCATCTGATGAAAACTGAGACTGAAGAAAACAGCGAAGCTGTTACGACATTTGAGGATCTGGCTCTGGCTGAGCCGCTCCTACGGGCAGTAAATGACATGGGTTATGAGCACCCGACGCCCATTCAGCGTGATGCAATCCCGGTGGCAATGGACGGGCGGGACCTGATTGGTCTCGCGCAGACAGGCACCGGGAAGACTGCGGCATTTACGCTGCCTATCCTGCAGCGGCTATTGGATGGCCCGCGCCGGACCCGCGCTCTTATACTCACCCCGACGCGTGAACTGTGCCTCCAGGTCGAGGAAAACTTCCGCAACTATGCGAAGCACGTTCAACTGACGGTGATCCCGGTGTATGGCGGTGTGGCGTACGAAAAGCAGGAACGAGCGCTGCGATCCGGAGTGGATGCAGTGGTCGCAACTCCGGGTCGGTTGCTGGATCACCTGGAGAAGCAGAACGTGGATTTTGAGTTCCTCGAGGTGCTGGTACTCGACGAAGCTGACCGCATGCTTGATATGGGTTTCGCTCCGCAGCTGAACCGCATTGTGGAACAGATACCGCGATACCGACAGACGCTCCTGTTCAGCGCGACGATGCCACCTGAGGTGGAGGCGTTGGCGCGCAAGTATCTGCGGAAGCCTGTGGTCATTCAGGTAGGGCGTCGTTCGTCTGCGGCGTCGACGATATCACATGCAGTGTATCCGGTGCCGCGTCAGCGGAAGACGGATCTGCTGGTGCATCTGCTTACATCGCGTATGCACGAATCAGTGCTGGTTTTTACGCGGACCAAGAGTGGTGCGGACCGCGTGGTGCGGGATCTGGAGCGTGCCGGCATAAAGGCCGCAGCAATGCACGCGGACAAGTCACAGCAGTTACGCACATCGACGCTTGAGAATTTCAAGTCGGGGAAGTTGCGTGTGCTGGTAGCGACAGACATAGCTCAGCGCGGTCTGGATATCAGCGGCATATCTCACGTGATCAACTACGACGTGCCTCAGCAGGCGGAGGATTACGTGCACCGCATCGGCCGGACCGGCCGGGCAGAGGCGACGGGTGAGGCGTACACGCTGATGTCGGGCGATGAGATAGCGATGGTTCGAACGATAGAGCATACGTTGGGTCAGGAGATTCCGCGGATATCGGTTCCTGGTTTTGATTTTGGGACTTGAGTGACGCCGGGGGGCCCCCTCCCCCCCTCCCCCCGCCTCCCCCCCCCGCCCGCCCAG
>CAZDMG010000171.1:0-2461 GCA_964506655.1 uncultured Gemmatimonadaceae bacterium | reverse complement strand
GTGGACGGGGTTATGCCATGGTACAGCCGGTTACTTCGTCAGCTCTCCGGAAGAGCTACGCATTGCTGTCGGCTGTGTCTGAAGGATCCGCGATAGTTGTACGGAAAGCAACATTGAGACGGTTCCAGCCGTTGATGGCTATAACTGCCATCGTGAGGTCAACGAGCTCTTTTTCCGTGAAGCTCTTTCTCGCTGCCTCGTAAGTGGCATCTGACACTTCCCGCGTGATTGCGATCTGTGTAACAGCCTCGGTCCAGGCAAGCGCGGCTCTTTCACGCTCGGTGAAGCAGGGTGCTTCGCGCCACACCGGCAAGAGGTAGAGCCGCTGCTCCGTTTCACCCTTTGCGCGTGCGTCTCTGGTGTGCATATCCAGACACCAGGCGCACCCGTTCAGCTGAGATGCGTGAGACTTGACCAGTTCGAGCAGTGATTCTTCCAGTCCGCTCTTGTGTATCTGATGCTCCATGTGGATCATGGCGTTGAAGGCTGCCGGTGAGGCAGCTTTATAATCGAGACGCTGATGCACGTTCTGACTCCTGTGAATAGCTGTTTCTGAGTTGGGATTCGCTTTTATGCACTCGTGGTTGGGTGCACGATAAGGTATCCGGGACGGGTACCGTTTTTCCGGCTCTCCTGTCCTGCCCGCACTCGTCGCGGGAGACGGCTGCACGAGTTGGCGCGGTGGGCATGCCCCGGGACTGCAGGAGTATGCTGCGTATGTGCTGCGTATGCGCCACGTGACTGACCTACAGAGTAAAATATCAGCCCGGTCTATGATCTCAGCAAGCAATTTGCTAACATACACAGGTAGGATTTGAATGCGATACTTCTTCTGTGACCGGACATGAAACGGGATGATGGGCAAAGGGCCGACGCGCTGGAAATAGGGTCGGGTCAACTCCTGGCACCTGGTGCACCTGGAATTCCGGCCCGCTGGACATCGAGTGCCAAGAGTGGCGTCGGCACCGCACTTTCGGGTGTCAGTCCGCTTTGGTTTACGATCAGCCACGGCATCCTCAACGAGATCTACTTTCCGCACGTTGACAGCGCCTGCACACGCGACTTCGGACTGGCTGTTACAGGGCCTGACGGACGCTTCTACGAAGAGAAAAGGGATGCAACGCACGCTATTGCAATGCTGGGAAGCGGGATTCCCGCGTACCTGATTACCAGCGAAGCCCGGAACGGTGCGTGGCGTATTTCAAAGCGTGTTCTGACCGATCCCGCGCGGCCGACACTCCTGCAGGAAGTCATCTTTACACCCATCACTGGCAGCTTGTCTGACTACCGGCTCTACGCGCTGCTGGCACCACACCTGGTGAATGCCGGCATGGGAAATACCGCCTGGGTTGACGAGTTTGAAGGCGTTCCCATGCTGGTCGCATCCGGGCGTGGTACCTCCATGGCACTCGCTGCTTCCGTACCGTGGGGCGACATGACTGCCGGCTACGTTGGTTATTCCGATGGCTGGCAGCAGCTCTATCACACCGGCCGCATTGGACAACCATGGCAGCGCGCGGAAAATGGCAATGTCGCACTTACTGGCGAAATCCGGCTCTCAGCAGATGTTCCGCGCATAGTCCTCGCACTCGGCTTTGGGACCACTCCGGCGCGCGCGGCCGCGCATGCCACAGCAAGCCTCAAAGACGATTTCGACGCCACTGTTGCGTCCTATGCAGCCAATTGGCGCCAGTGGCAGGCAAAACTCTTGCCGCTGGAAGGTGAGCGGCATCCGAGCCGGCTCGAACCGTATCGCGTTTCGACAGCTGTGCTTGCTGCGCATCGCTCAGTCGCACCTGCCGGCGCTGTCGTTGCAAGCCTGTCTGTGCCGTGGGGCTTTGCAAAGGGCGACGATGACCTTGGAGGTTATCACCTTGTTTGGCCACGCGATCTTGTTGAAACTGCCGGTGGTTTTCTTGCAGCAGGAGATGCCCATGAAGCGCTCTCCATTCTGCGTTACCTGAGAAGTATTCAGCAGCCAGACGGGCATTGGCCGCAGAACATGTGGCTCGATGGTCGCCCATACTGGAAGGGGATCCAGATGGACGAGTGTGCGTTCCCGATCCTCCTTACCGATGCACTGAGACGCGGCGGATTCCTGAAGGAAGGTGAACTGACGTCTTTCCTGCCAATGGTGGTGAAAGCGGCGCGCTATGTTGTGCAGAATGGCCCCGTTACCAGTCAGGACAGATGGGAAGAAGACGCAGGCTACAGCCCGTTCACACTTGCAGTTGAAATCGCAGCGCTTCTTGCAGCTGCTGACATGATCGGTGAGTATGGCGACCCTGACGACGCGCTTTTTCTTCAGGAAACTGCTGATTGCTGGAATGATCAGGTTGAGCGTTGGACCTGGGTATCCAACACGAAGCTGGCCAAAGACTGCGGTGTAAACGGTTATTACATCCGTATCGCATCACCCGATGCTGAAGACGCGGCCTCACAGAAGCATGGCTTTGTGCCG
>CAZDMG010000170.1:0-2499 GCA_964506655.1 uncultured Gemmatimonadaceae bacterium | reverse complement strand
CTGCGGAAGGCTTTCTCTATTATGTAATGCCGTTTGTGGACGGTGAATCGCTGCGCGACCGTCTGAGCCGCGAGAAACAGCTGCCCGTCGCAGACGCAGTCCGAATAGCAACTGAAATCGCAGACGCCCTCGATTATGCGCACAAGCGTGGCGTCGTACACCGCGATATCAAACCCGAGAACATCCTTGTCCAGAACGGACATGCACTCGTGGTTGATTTCGGAATAGCAATCGCAGTGCAACAAGCCGGCGGTGAGCGCATGACACAAACCGGCTTATCACTCGGCACACCGCAGTACATGTCACCCGAACAGGCCATGGGTGAACGCGACATCAGCGCTGCGTCTGATGTATATGCACTTGGATGCATCACCTATGAGATGCTTGCCGGAGAGCCACCGTTTACCGGTGCCACAGCGCAGGCTATCGTTGCGCGGATAGTAACAGAACAGCCGCGCCCGCTTGCAGCCCAGCGGAGCTCCGTACAACCCAATGTTGCGGCAGCGGTACATACTGCACTTGAAAAACTCCCCGCCGATCGCTTCGCTACCGCTGGTGCATTTGCAGCAGCGCTTGCAGACCCGGCTTACCGCGGCGCAGGTGTTGTTACGCAACCGGTGAACGCATCGTACTGGAAACCACTCGCGCTTGCGGCTTCAGCTATTGCCGTACTGGGAATAGCAGGAGCAGTGTGGCAGGGCACGCGCAACGAACAAGCCGCACTGCCGGTTTCGCTCTGGCAAAATGTCATCAGCTTCCCCGACAGTGGGACACCGCGTTTCGGTAAGGAAATATCACACATTATTCACATCTCACCGGACGGCAGCATGCTGACATGGCCCGATGGTGAATTGCTTGAGGGTCGTCTGCGGCTCCGCGATGCACGCACGGTGGGTACCAGGCTGATACCGGGTGGAGAGGGGGCGTATGTCGCACCAACCTTTTCGCCCGACAGCAAGAGGATGGCGTTCTTCACGTACAACGCGCTGATCGTGATGGGTGCCGATGGCAGTACGATGAAGACAGTACTGGACTCGCTGACACGCCAGGAGCTGATAGCATGGCTCGATGACCAGCATCTGGTTTTTGAGGATGATTCCGGGCTGGTGGTAGTATCCGTCGATGGAGGCCAGCGCGAACGACTCACAACTATTGACACGGCTGCCGGAGAGCTAAGGCATGCCCTCCCTGTTGCTGTTCCAGGTACAGGCAAGATTGTGTTTACGCTTCGCCAGAGGGGTAAGGATGGAACTCAATCTTCTGAGTCGCTCCGCCGTTCAGTCATTGCAGTCACCGGGCGCGGTGTACGCAGTTCGGAGGTGCTGATGCCCGGCCTTCGTGCGTGGTATGTTGATCCTGGATTCCTGCTTGTACAGCAAGCCAACTCGGCAAACCTGCTGGTGCAGCGCTTTGATGCCGGTCGCCAACGCCTCATTGGCGCTCCCATCCAGTTGTCGGGATTCGACCCACCAGGCATTCCACTTGATATATCAGCCAATGGCCGGATGATTTACCTGGCCAATCCCGGGACTAAATGGAGGAGCGTACTTGTACGGGTCGGATTGGATGGCACTTCGACAGCAATTGACTCAGCACCACAAACCCGACTCTCCTCATTGGCTGTTTCGCGACTCTCCTCATTGGCTGTTTCCCGCGATGGGCGGTATGTCGCTGTGGCTTATGGGTCCCAGGATCCACTTGAAGTTGTGAGTGAACAGGTCCAGGTGCGTGATCTCCTCACAGGTGCCGTTACAGGAGTGGCGGTACAGGGACTCCTGTCCCAACGGTTCCCGAGTCTCGCTGATGACGGAAGGTCGGTCATCTTCACGAACATATCCTCCGATCCAGGTATCATCTATAAAGTGGAGGTCGGGCGAGCTTCCCAGCCGGAGGTATTGGTCCGGATGCCGGGGCTACTGTTCGATCCCGCAGTGTCGCCCGATGGGAAAACGCTCTACTACTCGTATCGCGCGGGAAATGACGCCGATATCTATATGCATGATTTAGGACAGCCGGATGCAGCGGACCAGCCTCTTATAGCAACTGCAGAAGGGGAGTATGCGCCGCGGCCATCACCGGATGGCAGATGGCTTGCATACCAATCCGGTACCGTCAGAGGTGACGAAGTCTATGTCAGATCCACCGACGCAGCCCGAACCGAGCGCTGGAAAATATCACGCAATGGCGGCAAGGCCCCCCAGTGGTCGCCTGAGGGTCACAGACTCTATTTCCTTACACAGGACAGCCTGGAGTTTGTCACCGTTACAAGTGGAGACGGGTTTATCGCATCACAGCCCCAGGCGCTTTTTTCGACCAGACCTTTCCGCACCGATCTCCGCAGCACCTACGATGTGCTTCCTGGAAATGCCGGTTTTATCATGATTGAACAGGGCACACCAACGCAGTCAGCAAATGAGGTCATAATGATCGACGACTGGCGCTCGTTGCTGCCTGACAGTGCGCGGCGGCTTAAATGAGTATTGACTCGCTCCGCGCTGC
>CAZDMG010000169.1:0-2513 GCA_964506655.1 uncultured Gemmatimonadaceae bacterium | reverse complement strand
AAGGAAGCAGGCTATTCCGCAGCTGGCAACCTGATCCTTCAGCGTACCCGCACAAGCGAGCGGGACCTGGAATACGGCCCGCTGCTCAAGCGGTCGCTCGAACGGTGACGAGCTGACTGCGCCTGCATGGAGCACATGGGTGAAGGTGGCATCGGGGGAGCTGGGTGGATGTAGCGGCCAGGCAGTTTTCGCCCGCTGGGGTCTGACCCCGGTCCCCTGATCGGCAATTGACAGGGGACCCCGCCCCTGATAAGCTACATGGCTACCGTAAAGTGGCTTCTGTAGCGTGGTTACCGCGAGGTGGCTCCTCCACAGAATGCCCTGAGTTGCCCAAATGTGCACCACTGGCGTGCACCCCATACTGTTTCAATACTGATACAAAGACGTTTCGCATGAAGACCTATAGCGCGACACCAAAGGACATAGACCGTCGCTGGTACATCGTTGATGCCGAAGGGATGGTACTTGGCCGTCTGGCGTCGGAGGTCGCGAAGATAATTCGCGGCAAACATAAGCCCATGTTCACACCCCATATGGACACGGGTGACTTCGTCATTGTCATCAATGCCTCCAAGGTGCATGTCACGGGCAAGAAGGCCGAACAGAAGACGTACTTCTCGCACACTGGCTACATGGGTCACGAAAAGCACACACCGTTTGCATCCATGATGGAAAAGCATCCGGAACGTGTCATCGAGAAGGCTGTGTACGGTATGCTCCCAAAGAATGCGCTGGCACGTCAGGTGCTCCGCCGCAAGCTCCGCGTCTTCGCGGGTGCTGAGCATCCGCACGTGGCACAGTCGCCGACCAAGCTCAACCTTACAGAAGCCGGACCAAGGTAATGTCAGATCAGATCCACGCGATCGGCCGGCGCAAGGAAGCCGTCTGCCGTCTCTATCTCAAGCCGGGCTCCGGCAAGTGGGACGTCAACGGCCGCACACTCGGCGACTACTTCCCGCGTCCGACCCTGGTGTCGGCGATTCAGCAGCCTTTTGCGGCTACTGACACACTCGGCCGTTTCGATATCAAGGCGGTCATCGACGGTGGTGGCGTTTCCGGTCAGGCCGGTGCTGTGCGCCTCGCTGCTGCCCGTGCCCTCGTCAAGCTCGACGAGGAAAACAAGAAGAAGCTGCGCGAACTCGGTCTGCTTACACGCGACGCCCGTGAGGTGGAGCGCAAGAAGCCAGGACGTGCTGGCGCACGCAAGCGGTTCCAGTTCTCCAAGCGCTGATATTGCTGGCCCACCGGGCCACATATCTGCGTATCCTTCACGCTCTCTGAGTCCGGTGTGTGTGCCCGGTTCACCCGAACCAGGTCACACCGGACGATGACGGGAGCGGACGACAAAACACAAAACAAACATGTCCAGTCCCAACCTTGAGCAGTTGCTTGCGGCGGGTGTCCATTTCGGACACCAGACACGTCGCTGGAATCCCAAGATGCGCCGGTTCATCTTCGCCGAGCGCAATGGCATTCATATCATTGACCTGCAGAAGACACTCCGCCAGATCGAACTGGCTGAGAAGCTCATTCGCGAGGTCGTCCTGCGCGGCGAAAACGTCCTCTTTGTCTGCACCAAGCGGCAGCTCGCGTCGATCGTACGCGATGAGGCAGAGCGTTGCGGCGCGCTGTTCGTAACCGAGCGTTGGCTCGGCGGTATGCTCACGAACTACCAGACCGTCAAGAAGCAGGTCAAGAAGCTCAAGGAGCTTGAGGCCGGCAGCGAAGAGGGTGGTGAGTTCGAGAACTACACCAAGAAAGAGCAGCTCCTGATGACGCGTCAGCGGGACAAGCTTTCCAAGTATCTTGGCGGTATCAAGACGATGCACCGTCTCCCTGGGCTCCTTTTCATTGTTGACTCGCGCAAGGAGCGTATCGCCGTTGCCGAAGCCAACAAGCTCGGTGTGCCTATCGTTGCCATCGTCGATACCAACGCAGATCCGGATCTGATCACTGTACCGATTGCCGGTAACGATGATGCGATCCGTTCGGTGGAGCTGATCACGAAGGCAGTTGCCGACATCATCGCTGAGGCCCGTCTTCAGGCGCCGGTACGTCCGGCCGAAGAGGAGCAGGAGTCTTATACCTTCTCGAGCGATCGCGGTGCAGAGCCTGCAGGTCGCGGTGAGAGGGGTGATCGTGGCCGCGGTGGTAATCGGGGCGGCCATGGCGGCGGTGCACAGGGTGGCGGAGCAGGCGCAGGCAGCGATGAAGAGCGTCGCCGTCGTCGTCCGCGGAGACGCCGTGCCAAGCCTGAGGCAATTGCAGCGCGCCTCAAGCCAGGTGCCGAAGCAGGGGCACAGTCTGATGCACCCGATGCGGCTCCGGCGCCGACTCCAGCCGTAACTCCGGCGCCGACTCCAGCCGTAACTCCGACGGTCGAAGCAGCAGCACCTGCAGCAGCACCGGTTACGACACCCGCAACTGAAAGCGCCAGCGAATAACGCGGGCGCGGTGTAAGGATAGTCCGGTAGCTCCGGACAACGCAGTTTCCGAGCGCCGCCGGTCCATAC
>CAZDMG010000168.1:0-2560 GCA_964506655.1 uncultured Gemmatimonadaceae bacterium | reverse complement strand
GTAAACGGTATCATAAACGGTATCATAAAGCGAACTGAATCAACAGGAGGGGCTGGCTTGAGGACAAACAGATGGGCGGTGGGTCCAGCTATCGGTACATTCTATCCCCGTAACCGCAGCAAGTTCCGGCGCTCTTGCCCGGCGGCAGCAGCCACCTGCCTGCTGCCGGCTGTTTTATCCATGCCGACCATACCGGCAGCAGCGCAGTCGTCTGGTATCGCCCCTGGCCGGCCGGCCGACGTCGCACAATGGGCTATTTCCACAAGGCCACTATTTGCTGCGGCAACGGATGTCGCTTTACGCAATTCGGATATACTCGAGGTATCCGGCGCAACGCGCCTGTCCAATGGCACCGTCGTCGTCGGTGATAACGGCGATCAGAGTGTCAAATGGTTTCGCTCGGATGGCAGATTCCTGCGATCCTACGGCAGACGCGGGGACGGACCCGGTGAGTTCCAGCTGGTACGACTGCTCGGTCGCTGTGGAACCGACTCGCTCTTTGTTTACGATGGCGCCAGTCAGCGACTGACAGTGGTCAGTACCGATGGAAAGTTTCTCGCCGACAGGAAAGTCACTATCGACGGAAATCAGCCTGCATCCCCATCTGCCATCGAATGCGGCTGGACACCACGATTCGGACTACTCGGTCGTCCACAGGGCAGCGTACCGCAGGGTGACCTGCCTTTCAGGTCTCAGGTACCTGTAGTGATGCAGAACATTGCCGGTGTCGTAGTCGCCAATGCCGGTGTCGTAGTCGCCAATGCCGGTGTTGTGCAGGGAGCCGAACGGCAACGCTTCGGCACTAACATAGCCCCACGCCCGCTTGGCAAGCAGTCCACCGTGGCAATCAGCCGCAAATGGCTGTATGTCGGGACACGCGACTCTGCGTACGTCAATGTCTGGAGCACCAACGGGCGCGCTGCTCCTGGATTAAAGCTACCCTTTGAGCGCAGGAAACTCACGAAGCGCGACATCGACGGTTTCCTTGATGCCTTAATCGGCGCAAACCCGCGTGCAGCGCCTGCAACCATTCAGGCACTCTACGGTTCGCTCAACTATCCCGAATACCTGCCGGCCTGGGGAGATATGCTTACTGATGCACTGGATTGCCTCTGGGTTCAGGAGTACCCGACTCCTGGACAGAAAGCGTTACGCTGGCTCGTCTTCAACGATGCGCACAGACAGATCGCCGGGTTGACACTCCCGGCCGACTTCAGACCGTTGGAAATCGGCACAGACTGGATCCTTGGGTGGCGAAGCGATGAGGATGGCGTAAAGCATCTGATCGCCTACTCGCTCAATCGCGCGCGGTAACACCCGCACTACCGAGTTGCGCTGGAAAAGAAAATCAGCCGCTCGCGGTGGTGCTTCCGGTATGGACCACTCACTGCTTTTTGTCCAGGGCTCAGAGTGCCTTTAGCCCGTCACCGTTCGAGTGACCGCTTGAGCAGCGGGCCATACTCCAGGTCCCGCTCGCTTGTACGGGTGCGCTGAAGGATCAGGTTGCCAGCTGCGGAATAGCCTGCTTCCTTGCGGCGGACGGCACGCGGGTCGTGCGTGTAGTAAAGAGGAGCCGGACTACGTTCCAGGAATGGTTGAAGCCAGGGATCACAATGCTCATTGTAATTGTTGATTGACCGGAGTAACGCCACCCAATCAGCTGTGAGATCCATGGAGAAGACATCCAGCACATATTCGGATCGAACACCTGCGAATCGCTGGTAAACACTGGAACTCGCGACAGAATCCCTGACAAGATCTGTCGTGGCCTGAGGAAGTGCCAGCCCAACTGCATTGGGACCAAGTGTGAAGCTTCCGATACCAAGTGGGCCTGCTATTGCCCCGAAACCATAAATCATGTTAGCGGACGATGGATTGTCAGGGTCCGCTTCATCACCAACAATCTCAAACTCTGCACGGGTTAGATCTGCAAATTCACTCCTGCCGGAAATAGCCCGATGGTTGATCGCGCTTATCGCCATCACCTTACCTGTACCTGGCTGGACTGGATAGTTTCGGCCGCTTCCTGGAAACGTATACATTACACCCACCCAGAGTCTCCCGGGATCTGTTCTGAATCGCTGCGTCTCGTTGCACGGGAGGTACTCCGTATGCATGAACTGGATCGTTCTGAAGATGTGCATCCCATCCAGATAGATTACCGTATCAGAGTTGTTAAACACTTCTACATACTGACCACCGTTGTAAACGGGACTTTCCAGGTTTACGAATCCAAACACTTCGGAAATCACAAGCGACCCACGCTCCAGCCCCGACAGCTTAACCTCAACACTCTGCCCTGCCGGTGGGCTGAGCAGCACCTGTGCTCCGCCAGTGAAAATCGTTGCTTCGCTGCCCTCCGGCAGCCTGCCACGCTCTGCTTCCGTAAGCACCCGCTCCACTCCTACGCTGTAGCGACCTTCCAGAAGGTTGCTG
Organism: uncultured Gemmatimonadaceae bacterium; assembly: GCA_964506655.1. Taxonomy (GTDB): domain Bacteria; phylum Gemmatimonadota; class Gemmatimonadetes; order Gemmatimonadales; family Gemmatimonadaceae; genus Gemmatimonas. Next base: position 124 of record CAZDMG010000168.1, on the reverse strand, counting down.
AACACAACTGTGCCGGAGTTGTTTGTTGTACCATCTACTGCGCCGCCTGTTGCGCGCTGGAGCCGCACTGTCAGCCCCTCAATGCTGAGGCCAACTGCCGCCGCAGCAGCAGCGTCCTCCGCAC
>CAZDMG010000167.1:0-2641 GCA_964506655.1 uncultured Gemmatimonadaceae bacterium | reverse complement strand
AACCGCTTCTGTTCATCCGGCCTGCAGACGATTGCCAATGCCGCACAGGCAATCATGGCGGGTATCGGCGATACAGTGCTCGCGGGTGGCACCGAAATGATGAGTCAGGTACCGATGTCCGGGTACTTCACCCGGCTCTCACCCGAGATCACTGAATCGTACATCGGCATGGGTTTTACCGCAGAACGGGTAGCGAAGCGCTGGAACATCAGCCGCGAACAGCAGGATCAGTTCTCGCTTGGTTCGCAGCAGAAAGCAGCTGTTGCAATCCAGGGTGGGAAGTTCCGCGAGCAGATCGTGCCGATAAAGGTGATCCGTGAAAGCTGGAGTGGTGCAAAGAAGACTGAAACCGAATGCATTTTTGACACTGATGAGCCGCCACGCCCCGATACAACACTCGAAGGGTTGAGCAAGCTGAGAGCGGCATTTGTGCAGGGCGGTACAGTCACGGCTGGTAATTCGAGCCCGTACTCCGACGGCGCGGCTGCAGTTCTGGTCATGAGTGCAGAGCGTGCAAAGGCGGAAGGGCTTGAACCGCTCGCACGTTTCGTATCGTTCGGTACCGGTGGTGTGGACCCTGACATCATGGGGATGGGTCCGGTAGCAGCGGTACCTAAAGCACTTAAGCGTGCCGGACTTTCGCTGAACGACATCAAGCTCATCGAGTTCAATGAAGCATTTGCAGCGCAGGCGCTTGCAGTGTCGCACGAGCTGGGCTTCGATATGGAGCGCGTGAATGTGAACGGCGGTGCAATTGCACTCGGGCACCCATTGGGCGCAACCGGTGCCAAGCTGACAACGCAGCTCATTCACGAACTACGTGAGCGAGGCGGCGGTTACGGCCTGGTCACGATGTGCATAGGCGGTGGCATGGGCGCAGCCGGTGTCTTTGAAGTGTACGGCGGCTGAGAGGTGAGAAGAGCCCATCGGTAGCAGCAGAACACGGGTGAGCGCACTGCCACCCGTGCCGCTCTGACAGCGCCGTTCTGCTCGTGTAGTTCTATCAGTGCAGTTCTACTCATGCAGTTCAGTTCGCTTTGCTCCGCTCGCGCAGCGCCACGGGAGACGCTCGCGTAGCGTCAGCGCTGCCTGTCCAATCGCGTGACGCGCCCCGTCTCCGGCAGCACTACGCGGCCGCCCATGTTCTGCACATGCTGGATCACCAGATCCACTGTGCGCGGCGCACTGTTCGAGTCTGCCTGAGCTGCTTCGCATGCTGTACGCGCTTCCGGAATACGGTAGCCGTCGCCACCAAAGCAGGCGGGAAAGTACGCAAATGCAACCTTGAGCATCTCCGTAGACGCTACCACTGCACCGTTCTCCCTGGTAACAGGCCCGACAATGCGATCGCCACTCGTGCGTGCGGCATCGAACGCGAAACTCACACCGCTTACCTGAGGATATGGACCGGCGCCAAGTCCGCCATGCCGGATCCCGGTTTCAAGTACTTCGCGCAGCCTGACACCCGACAGCGTGAATGACACAACGCGCGTCTCGTCCGGGTAGAGAAAAATCGATTCCAGAGTATGCGTGGTAAGCGGGCCCGCAGGGATAACATCGTCGAGGCGCATTGCACCCGAGATCATAAGACCAACGTCAGCGCCGGTACCTCTGCGAACACCATCGGCAATCAGGTTGCCGAGTCTTGCTTCACCACGGCGTAAGGTGGAGTCTGTCGCATCGATCGGTTCCTGCGTGATACCAATGCGCCGGTCGCTTCCGATACGGAGTTGCAGTGAATCCGCCCAGCGCCCTGCTGCGACAGCTGTTGTCGAATCCTCCCGCATCCCGCTACCGATCGCGAAAACCGTATCCGAGGTGCGCCAGCGCGTACCGTTGCGCTCAAGCACAACAAAGGCAGCAGTCCGTGCGTTGGACCGGGCCTTGATAACAGCACGGTTGCCAACAACAGCTTTCTTCCCCTCATGCTCATGCCCGCCCAGGATCAGATGGATACGTGGGTCGTTCGCCACTGAGGCCGAATCGTCCCGCATGTAGCGGTGTGTGAGCCCTACGATCAGATCGGCGCCAACCGCCTCGAGTGTATCGACAAGCGCACGGTTTGCAATCTCCTCGTCTGTGCAACTCACCCAACGCGGATACATCTGGACCACATTGGTGGAGAATATACCGACCTTCACTCCGTTTACGCGGACAGTATCCCAACCGCGCACCGCAGGGAATGCTTCGCCGCTTTCTGCGTCGCTGCAGTTGCCGGCGAGCCACTGAAAACGCGATTCACGAACCCGCGCCAGAAACTCACCGTGCGGAATATCAAACTCGTGGTTTCCAACGGCTGCATAATCCAGCCGGGCCGCGTTGAAGGCGTCCACCATCTGTGCACCGGCGTAGTATTTGCTGAGCAGACTTGGAGCGAGTACATCACCTGCCAGCACGAACAGCACTGGTGACCCGCTCGCGCGTTCCAGCGAATCGCGAAGTGCAGCGACTCTGGCGAGTCCGCCACTGCCGTTCCGGAGCGAATCAGCAGTATACACATCATTTACGAGCAGAAACTGCACTGTGGTTCCCGACTCTCCACGCGGACTGCCGAACCGTTGCGTGTGACAGCCTACAGCCAACGATGCAGCGCTCAGAAGTGCAGCTGCGATTGCCGCCTTTCGTACACGCCGCAGGATGC
>CAZDMG010000166.1:0-2654 GCA_964506655.1 uncultured Gemmatimonadaceae bacterium | reverse complement strand
CTTCCTTCACAGACAATGCACGGACCGACTATGCGGGTGAACGAGTGCACTATTTATCCGCGTTTCAGCATAACATTGCCAGCGGTTGTATCGAACGAAACAAATGGCTCGATATCGGCACCTTCCTCGAGCCATACACTGTTCTGTCCATTGATCGCAACCATCCGGACTCCGGGGTTTTCAAGCGCTGCAAACCCGCCCGCGGCTGCGAGAGCTTCTATGTCGCGGCTGAGAAAATCGTTCAGTGTGGTCGTAATGTCCCACACGTGTTCGAGCCATTTTCCCGGAAGCTCTATGCGTACGCCGGGCAGAGCTGCCGCAGCGGCCAGCTCAGTCAATGCGCTTCCACTTGCCACTGACGCAGCAAGCTCCGAATTCAATCGGATTGCGGCCACTTCGCCGGCAACTGTGATTACCCTTGCGTCGGCATCCACACTCTCTGTGCCGCCGAGGTGCGGGAGGGCACGGCTGTTCACGAGCCACTGGTCGCGGGTGAGGAACTCGTCGGTACCCAGTGAGCGTGCTGCGTCTGTCTCCGTGAAATTTGCAAGCCACGGGGATGATACAAACCGGGACACACCGTCGCCGAGTGTCCTTTGCCAACGCTCACGGATTAGCAGCGCGCCGGCACGCATTTCACACAGCGGCCGCGATGATGCGAACGGTGCGAAGTCGCGCGCGGCAGCGTCGTCGATGAAAACAATACCCGGGCTCACAGCTCGCGTATCTCCGGTGGCAGCGAGTCCAGCAGGACTTTGAGGGCGGAGGCCTTTTCACGTGTTGTGACGAGTGTAAGTCCGGCGCGACTCACAACCACCAGATCGTCGACACCGTAAAGCACTACCGCGCCTTCCTCTGAGTGTACGACATTCCCGTAAGCTTCCAGAGTGTGTGCGACGCCGTGAATGGCGTTCCGGGAACTGTCCTGCTTGCGCACTCTGTATAGCGCAGACCAGGTACCGACATCGTCCCAACCGAATGCGCCTGCCATCACCAGCACCCGCTTGCTTCGTTCAAGGACTCCCACATCGATTGCGATGGAGGTCACAGCCGCAAAGAACTCCTCGGCGCTGGTGCCGTGCGCATCAAGTGCCGGCCAAACCTCGGGGGTAAGGGCCCTGATTTCCGACAGCAGATCACCGGCGCGCCAGGCGAAGATCCCCGAGTTCCAGAGATAGCCAGCTTCGACCATAGTTGCTGCCCTGACTTCGTCGGGTTTTTCCACGAAACGTTCGACGCGGCGTACATCGTCGTGGAGCACAGCTCCGGGCTGGATGTATCCAAAACCGGGATCCGGGCGGCTGGGGACGATTCCGACTGTAACCAGAGCCTGTTCTTCTTCTGCCACGTCAGCGGCCCGGGACAGGGCGGTGCGGAACCCAGTGATATCACCGATCGCCCAGTCGGCGTGCACACAGGTCATTACCGCATCCGGCCCGTCGCGCAGCGCGATTACCTGAGCTGCCCATGCGAGCGCTGCACAGGTGCCCGCCGGTCGCGGCTCCGCGATTATGTTCACCGCGGGTACAGATGGGAGCAGATCAATCACCCTGTCACGCAACTCTGCATTCGTAAGAATGAGAGTACGTTCGACGGAGGCGAGAGGCGCCATCCTGGTCACTGTCTCAACCAGCATAGGTTCATCACCTACGAGGGGCAGCAGCTGCTTTGGCCTTTGAGGAGTGGACATGGGCCAGAAGCGCGATCCGGTTCCTCCGGCAAGAACTACATTCCAGCGGCTCACAGTACTGTGGTTGAGTCGGTTGATTCAGTGATCGGCTCGCCGACCAGCGCAAGTGCCCGGGCCAGAAGTCGGCGTGGGCTGAAAGGTTTAGTCATGAATTCGGAGGCGCCAAGCGCTGCTGCTGTCCGATACTCGTTGTCCTGGGCCGCGGCCGTCAGCACTATAACGGGCAGCTCGTGCCACCTTGCATGGGAGCGGAGGTACCGCAGCACGTCCGGACCGCTCAGCCCGGGGAGCATAAGGTCGAGGATGACGAGGTGCAGTTCATCTGATTCATCCAGAATCCGGAGTGCTTCAGGACCACTGCTGGCTACTGTCACGCTGAAAGGCCCTCCTTCAAAGCGTGTGCGGATGATCCGGGAAATATGTGGCTCATCGTCAACCACAAGCACATGATATTGAGGCACTGGAGCTATTACCGCTGGACCAGGGCTGCAATCTGTGAACGATGGCGGCGCAGATCGTAAAGCAGCGCTGCCAGGTTGGCGGCTGGCGAACATAGGACGAGGAGTACTGCTTCGTCTGTCATGGTAGCAGCGACGGCAATTCCGGTCGCGTGCTCCATTACCACGAGCCCCAGTTCGCCGCTTCCAGAGGCCTCACCCAGCTCGGTAGCTGCCGTGATGAGGGGTGGAACATGCGCCGCCAGCCCTTCGCTGTCGAAGCCACTCTCAACCACCCCATCGATCAGCAGACCGTCACGTCCAAGGATTATCGCCGCCTGGACTCCCTCGCGGCGCCTGAGTGCACCTACCAGATCACGTATTGTTGGCATGCTTTACCTTTGTCCCCCTCAAGTCGGAAGTCAAGCGATGGAACGGCTTGCCATCGCATGGGTTGAACGGTAACCTGATCTCTCTGATATCAGTACAGATACAGGGCACCAGTGAGTCATATTTCAACCTGTCAG
>CAZDMG010000165.1:0-2933 GCA_964506655.1 uncultured Gemmatimonadaceae bacterium | reverse complement strand
AAAAGTGCGTGCCAAGAAAGCGGCGTCGCAGTTTTGCACTCCTGCCTTTAAGCAACACGTCCATCGGTATGCCGGAAGTGTTCGACGACACTATAGCCGATGGTTTCATTACCGCTTCGACAGCTTCGAAGAGCGCCTGTTTGGGCGCTGGCTGCTCAATGATCGCTTCGCAAATCCAGTCGCAGTCGCTGAGCCACTTCAGGTGGTCGACAGTGTTGCCGGTGCGCACGAGCGCGGTAGCGCTTTTCTCCATGAATGCAGCAGGCTTGGCTTTGAGGGCCTTTGCGAGGCCATTCGCCGCCGGAGCGCTGCGAAGCGGTGATGCCGGATCGTCATGTCCAGGGATGTCGAGCAATACAACGCGGCAACCGGCGGAGGCAGCATGAGCAGCGATAGCGCTCCCCATTGCTCCCGCGCCAACCACGCCAACAGTAGTCACGCGCATTATCAGGTCTCCTGAGGGTACCCTCTAAACTTCCCTCTTTGCGCCGGACAATGGAAGGGTCAGCGCACGCGGAAACCGATCCGGTGCACTGCACTTCTGCTGCCGGACGATGGTTCAAAAGCGTAATCGATGGAATAGCTGTCGTAATTGAGGCCGAGCCCTGAGGTGAATCGTGATTCACTGCTGTCGCGTACGGCGCGCGCACCGGCACGTACAAAAAACGAAATCCCCTGAATAGGCACGTAACCGATCTCACCGGCCGCCGCCGGGCGAACAAACCAGTCTGAGCCCTCGGCGGTGAGTTGAATCTGGCCACCTGCGTCGAAAAACTCTGCGACGGGGCGGGTGAAAATGCCGTATGCAGCGCCGACGGAATGTGCGGGCTCTACCTTGCCGCCGTTGACCTGCACATTTGTGCCGAAATTGCGTGCTGCCACTGTAAGTGCGCCGCGGCTGATCTGTCTGGCCGCGCCGGCATCGAAGGTGAAGTTGCTGTACTGGTCTGTGTCTACGATGTCGCTGTTGTATCTGGCGCCTGCACCGAAGCGGATACCCTTCCAGACTCGAGCGGCGCCGAGTGTGAAGGAGGTGCCGGTCACCCGTGTAGAAGATGTTGCGTTGGGGAGTGTGTTTCCGGCACCATCGCCCGACGGGTCGCTCTGGTAGGGGTTAACACCCGCACCGGATTCGATGTGCTGGACACCGAAGCCAAGCGTGTACGAGGCGACGGTCTGAACGATACCGAAGCTGCCGTAGTTGTCGCCGCGGCTAAGCCTGTGAAAAGAGAGTGATGAGCCGCGTGCATTTGGGAGCACGGCGGGGTTTGAGAGAGCAGCATCGCCGTCTGTGGAGACGAGCCCTGTGTTCGCCATCGACGCTATGCGTGCATTGGCAGGGAGAAGTGCTGTTGCCGGCCCGCCGGGCTGCGCTGCGAGCGGCGCGGGAGCGATAATTGGCGCAGCCAGCGTGGCCAGAAGTGTACCGGCCAGAGCTGTGTACTTGCGGAGCGTTGTGTCCATGTGTCTAATGAAGAACAAGGACAGCTGCGGCGCCAGCGGGTGAACGGTGAAAATCCGGTTGGCATTGCCAGGGTGTGGTCGCGTTGACGTTGAATCTCAGCCGGAGGTGGTGAGCTTGAAGCAGCAGCCGGAGTGGGAACCGGGTCCATTAATACCACGGACCCGTGGAGTAGTACTGAAATACGTCGGCCGCTTCGCACTCTGGGTGTCCGGATGGCGGATAACTGGCAGCTTCCCGGATACCCCACGCTTTGTAATCATTGTGGCGCCACATACATCCAACTGGGATTTCATTGTGGGGCTGATGGCAAAATGGGCGATGCGCCTTAAGGTGCGTTTTCTGGGAAAGGATACCCTGTTTCATCCGCCGCTGGGGTGGTTTATGCGCTCCCTGGGTGGCATTCCGGTCGACCGGTCGCAGCACAACAATCTGGTGGATGCGTCGGTGCAGGCATTTGTGAGTGCGGCTGCATCCAACGCGCCATTGGTGCTTGTGATCGCGCCGGAAGGCACACGGAAGGCGGTAACAGCCTGGAAGGCAGGGTTCTGGCATATTGCGCGCGCTGCAAACGTCCCGATCTGCTGTGGCATGCTGGACTACGGGAGGAAGGAGGTGCGCCTTGGGCCGGTGGTTGTAACGGAAGGCTCTGATGCCGGGGCCGATGTTGCACGGATACAGGCACTGTTCGGCGATGCAACAGGACTCCGCAGTGGCAAGCCACTGGAGTAACCCGGAAGGTGCGCTGGTTCAATTCCGGCACTCCTCCTGCATCACAGAGGCAATTGCAACTCCCTGATAGCTGTCCCGTGGCTTACATTGCGCTGCGTTCCGCCTCTGGAATGCTGCATTCAGGGGGCTATACCTATGGTGCAGTATTTTGCGTTGCGGCAGCACCCCGTCCAGTATGGGCTTTACGTTCGATCTGAGGTTTTCATGCCACTGACGATTGGCATACCGCGCGAGATCCTTCCAGGAGAAAAACGGGTCGCCACTGTCCCTGAAGTCGCTGAGAAGCTCATCAAAATGGGCTTCTTAGTGATGGTGGAAAGCGGTGCAGGCGAGGCAGCCGATTTCAGCGACGAGAGTTATCGCGAGGCTGGTGCAGTGGTAGTGCAGGGCGCTGCCGATCTGTACGCAGGAAGCGACATTGTCTATAAGGTGAGAGCACCCGAGCCTGGCGAGATCGCATTCATGAAGCCTGGTGCAACGCTCGTGAGCTTCATCCAGCCGGCACAGAACCAGGCATTGATGGAGCAGTTGGCGAAAACCGGTGGCACTGTGCTTGCGATGGACTGCGTGCCACGCATTTCGCGTGCGCAGAAGCTCGATGCGCTGTCGTCGATGGCGAACATTGCGGGCTATCGCGCAGTGATTGAAGCTGCACATCATTTTGGTCGCTTCTTTACCGGACAGATTACAGCGGCCGGACGGGTACCGCCTGCGCATGTATTTGTTATCGGAGCGGGTG
>CAZDMG010000164.1:0-3068 GCA_964506655.1 uncultured Gemmatimonadaceae bacterium | reverse complement strand
CGCGATTCGGCACGAAGCGCGGGGCGCAGCCCGCGAACCCGACGGCGGCACGCCGAGACGCAAACAATGTAGTCAGCAGGAAATCAAAATGGTGCTCAGCTTCTGTCGAAGTCAGTTCTCCTGATCTTCGGGATATGGCGCCTGAGGAATCGGCACCCAGCCATCACGGGTGATGCCCGCGCCGATGCGGATGTTCTTGCTTTCAGTTGCCGCCCAGTGCCCGCCCCGGTGCAATACAGCGCGAATCACCGACTTCCGCGGGTGATCCTCGTCCGCTTTGGCGGAGCTGCATATGGCATTCCAGTGGTGATTGTCAGGCATCGCGTCCAAGCGTGGCCCCAGCAATTGATCCAGAATTTCCGTCGAGACGTTGTGCCGACCTCCGTGGTGAGGCACTTGGAAGTATCGAATTCCGGGCAACGTAAGTCCCGCAAAGGGGGCATAGTCGATCACTTCCTGCAACGCTTCTCGTCCGGCATCACCAGTAAGCATAATGCGATGGCCGTTCAGCACAGCCGACTGCACCACACTCATTTCATTCTCCCTACTGGTGGGAGCAGGTGGAAAATACTCCTCGCCCCACAGGGACTTGATATAGGCCGTCGCGGCCTTTACTACCCGGAATAGGCTGCTCAGCGCACTATCCATAGCGCTCTCCACAACAGCTTCCGGTGTCTTCGATGAATCTGCGATCAGGTCAAGATAGCGGCCCAAAGTTGGTGCCATTACCATGAATGGGCCAATGCTTTGCCCCTGAAGAGGGGCATGGATAGAAACTCCCTTCTCCAGCGCAATATCCTCAAGAGCTGCCGAAGCATCGTAGATGGATCGCAACTTCCTTCTCAGGGCTTCAACTGACTCATAGTTCTCGAAGCGATCAATCAGTTGATCTGCGTATATCCATGGTCTGTTGATCCAGAGATTCTTGACTGTGCATTGCTCCAAGACCTTCCGCAGCCCATTGGCGTGGTCGCGGTCAGGGTGCGTGAGGATCACATGGTCGATGACAGTTGTTCCGTAATAGGTTTTCAGGTGCTCGACGATCTGATCTCCCGTATCCAGATATCCACCGTCAACGACGTGCACGCCCTCAGTGCCATCCACCGAATAGCGTAGCGTGATCGCATCCCCGCTTTTCGCTGTTTCGACGCCTAAAAAATCAATCTCGAAGTAGTCAGCCATAAATCCCCCTCGTTTCCTGCCAAAAAAAGTGCCGGCGACTTTGTTCTTACCAGCGGTCAACCGCGCACGTGAGTCCTGTCGGAGTCCATACCAACGACACGGCGGGAAGGCCACCGGCATCCTCTGCGATGCTGCGCAATGTATTTCGGTCTATCCCCGAATGAGCGCCGCCTTTCGGGTGGCTGTGCCAAGTGCCAATGAAAGCGAGATACCCTAAAGAGGCCGCGTTTGCAGCGCGCAAACTTTGGACAAGCCCACTGGTTCCAAGGACAAAACGAGCGGCCTCGCGAACGCTGTCAGACGGTGCCTCAACAAGGCCCGCAACGGTGATGGTTCGATTTTCAAACGAGATGCGGCCAACCAAGGCACCGCCTGTTTCCAGAGCGCCCCAGCGCAGCGCATCAGCATGGATCGCTTGCGCGACCGGGTGCAGAATCCGAACGCTCCAGCCGCCATCGTCCGCTACATCGAGCACAGTGGTCGGGCCAAGGCTGGCGCGGGTCCATGCCATGCCAAGGCCTTCGGCGTCTGAGATCCCAGCACAAAGCGTCGCTTCCTTCGGAAGCCCGTCAACGAGCCAGCGTTCCAGTTGTAGCCCAGCGAGTGATGCAGACCGCGAAACAACGGCATCTGACATTGGCATGGTCAATGAGCGGCAGTTGTCACCTACAAAAATGCGTGTCGGCTCCGACGTATCACCAGCAATCGACGCACGAAGTTCTGGCACAAACCGGCAGCACTCGAATAAGAATGCCGTGAGGTCGTCAACCCGACCGGCGCGACTTACCCCTTCAAGCAAAACCGCGACACAGCGCCCCTGGCCATACATCACGACCCGTGCCAGTCGAGTCGGGGATTGGTCCAACGCTGCTGATTGCGTTTCTGCGGCCAGCACCTGAAGTGAAGCCGTCGTGTCTACGATGAGGGCAGCATCCTGCGGAACGGTTGTGGCGAACCGTGCCGGATCGACTAGGAGAGTCACTGCGTCAGCGTCGAGCGCGCGCGATTGAAGATGCGACAATTCTTCAAAGGCTGTCTTCATCAGCGCCGACTTCCGAGGCGGGACCAGCATCGATGCTCGCTCAATGAGTGCATGCCGCGCTGCGTTGTGAGGTGACATGGATTCGTTGTCAACGAAAGTCATTGAGCCGAAACCAGCCCGCCCCAGGTGCATCGCGATCTTTGAGCCCACACTGCCGCAGCCGAGGATGACCAGCGGCTGCGATGTGGCTGCTGACGGGATACCTGACGTCCTTGCCAACAGTTCGGGAGACAACGCATGCGCATGAAAGGCGGGGTGAACCGTGGCATTGCGCTCTAGGAGCGATTGAGCGTTGAGTTCATAGCGCACCACATAGGGCAATACCTCGACACTCCGGCCTGGTGATCCAACAAGTGACGCTGGTCTTTGTACAGTCAGAATCACAATCGCGTACAAGCCATGCACCCAGCCACGCGAGTCCTGTTGCAAATCCAGAATCGAGCGTCCGTAATAACCATCCAAGCTTTGGGCTAAAGCGTCACGATTGATGCCAAGTTCCGCTGCCCGATCAAGCAGAGTTGTGAGATCGACAACCGTCTCCGGTTGATAGCGGTCAACCACATACGGGCGGCCATCGGTCATTGGTCCCCGCGCAATGAAGGTTACGGTATGGCCATTTCCCCACTTGCCCAACTTGTCGTTGTGAACGCTCTGGGAGAACACAGGATCGACTTGTGCGTTCAGCTCGTCATTGATGATGGCGTATAACCCACCATCAATCGTCACGTAGCCTGCAGAAACCACCAAAACCGTGCCGTCAACGGGGGCGGCGGCCGCGACCTTCTCGGCACTGAAGACAACGGTCGAAGGACAACTGTCTCGACGCGTCGGTTCCCACCCTTGC
>CAZDMG010000163.1:0-3195 GCA_964506655.1 uncultured Gemmatimonadaceae bacterium | reverse complement strand
CCGCGCTTCCCCAGCCTCGCAAAATACGTTGACAAGTACGTCGCACCGGCGCGATTTCACCTGCGACTCAGCAGTGATGACGGTGCCGACTGGCTCACCATGAGCTCTGAATCGAGTGAAATGCGGTTGACATTCCGCTCCAGAAACGGAGTCCTTCAGCCGTTGAACGGCGCTGTGCGACGCATGCCTGCTTCCATGGCGATTCACATCGATGCGCGCGCCAAACTCGGGCTCTTCACAGTAGGTGCCAGTGGTTTACACGGCCGATTCAGACAGATAAATACGCCCGATGCACGTATGTGGGAGATGCGATTCAACGAGGAGCCACACTGGGATCTGCCGCTCATCACAGAACGGCTGCTGCGCTCACCGCTCAGGCGCCCATTTGAAGGAGACGGGGTGGGCTTCCGGATAGGGTTCAGGAGTGGTCCGTCCGGACAGACTCTGCTTTCGCGTGACATTGATCTCACAGTGCGCGAGAGTGCAATCATGCGCTTCCTGGGGAACCTGGGCTTTGGTGCCATGGATGATTTCGCAGGGAAAGTGGAAAAAGAGGAGAACGACTTCCTCTCCGAAACCTTCGGAGCACTGCGCGCGGATATCCGCAGCTACTGATCCATAGCCCCGCTCAGATATTGACGGTAACTTGGGAAAACCGGACTGCTCCTCAGCCCAAAAACAATAAGCATCCGGAAAACGTCCACCTGCTTTCCCGTCGTGTAAGAGGAGGTCATGAGTAACCTCGTACAGCTCTTTACCTTTGCACTGCTAAACATGCTGTTGAGCATGTTACCACCTGTTGTGAATACGCAGGTCGTGAAGCGCACTATGTCAGCGTGGGCCAACATTGTCGCAGACACGGGAATCGTCGCCTTGTCGGGCACAGACTCAACGGCCGTTGCTGCATCTCCTCCAATACTGTGGGACACCAACGATCCAACATCGCCGTCATCCGGTGACTGGAGGCTTCAGCTCGCGATAAGCGAGTTTCAGTCGGATTGGCAAAACGAGTGGCATGCAAGCGAAGAAGAGCGCCGAAGGACGGTAGACTTCCGTGTTACGCGTACGCGCTTCATTCATGCACAATGCATGGCGGACGTGTTCGACCACGGCAATCCGCGGCGTGAGAGTGCGCGCGATACAGCACTTACTGTCCCAGACCCACAGTATTTGAGGATCAGGAGCCGGGTCTCTTACAACGGAGTCTGTCCGACGTGGATGCTTTCGCCGGCTATTCCGGAAGGCGCCGATGAGACCATGTGGCGCGACGGAGCAATCATGCCCGGCAGACGCGCCGCCGTCGCTGGAGCGCGGGCTCGTCTTCTTGTTACGCTACGCGAAGCCTGGAGTGGAGATCAAAGCAACGGCTGGCTGACTGGGCAACTCGTCCGTTTTCTGACCGATGCCGATTCAATTCAGGCAGCTGCATCGGTCGCTCAGGAGTGCTCAGCCGAAAAGTGGTGGTGTCATGCTCTTGCCGGTTTTGTAAGCGCACGGGAAGGCAATACTGTACAGGCAGGCACTTCATACGGTGCGATGCGTGCGGCCATGCCGGACAGCCTGAGATGCGCGTGGTCAGATGTAAGTATGCTCCTCGAAGCCGACGCGCAGAAGGCATACGGTGCGCTTTCATGTGCAGCCCGTGACTCACTTCACGAGCAGCTTTGGTGGCTCTCTGACCCTATGTTCCGTATTGCCGGCAACGAAAGACTCGTTGAGCAGGAGACGAGGCGCATGGAGATTGCGCTGCGTCGTGCGACGGGTCAGGACGAGCGTTTCAGATACGATGTGCCCCGGGGTGGCGATGCGTTGACCGAAATGATTCAGCGCTATGGTTGGCCCACGTACACATCATGGACCGGAGCAACAGACGACAACACGGGCGACAACTACCGGATCGGTACACTCAACGCTCAGCTTGCTTCACCATACACAACGTTTGAATACACACCGGGTCGTATCCGTACGATTCCGTCGTGGCGAGCTGTCGCAGATCCGTTCAGTGCCACGGTCGCAGACTGGGGGATAATTACAGAGGACGAGTACAGTCGCATTACCACCGCGTGGTGGCCGCTTTCTCACTTCCGACCTACCCGTCGCGTCGTGCAGCTGCCGCAGGGGCAAGTGGCTTTCATGCGTCGGCAGAACCACACAGACGTCTGGGTCGCCGTACCGCTCACTCACCCTGCACTGATTGAAGGTACTGCTGTAAAGCCTGCAGGTTACGATGTCATGCTGCTTGCCAGCACTGGCCCTGCATCAGTTGACTCACTCGATCAGCAGATAGCAGACGGTGATGCTACTGCTGTCCTGACGGGTACGCTCACTCATCAGCGTGCACTGTTGGCAGTTGAAGCGATTGGCGCAGGGAACGCCCGAGTGGATGCAAGGGCTCGCTTTGCTGTTACAGCTCCACCGATACTCGCCGACATGAGTGATAAGGAGGTGTCGATATCGTCTATCGCATTGCTTGAACCACTTCCGGCGGAGGTACTGCGGGAGCCATCTGACGCACTGCTCCATCATATGCTTCCCGGGCTTAAGTTGGCCGCGGACGCCCGCAAGGTGACGCTTTACTGGGAGTATTATGGGCTGGGGGCCAGAGACAGTGCGCGTGTGCAGCTAAGTGTAGTTGACGATACAACGGGAGGGGGTGCTGTGAGCAAAGCAGATCGTACGGAGTATGTCGATGCGAGCTGGAATGAAGCGGACGCGCGCCTCAACGCCGGTACGATGCAGGGGCCAGTACCTCTCAAGCTGCGCGCAATTGCGCTCGACCTGGGGAACCTCAAAGCCGGCCGCTATTCAATTCAGTTGCTTGTCACTCTCAACGATGGCAGCACCCGGTCCGCCGAAACTTCAGTGGAGCTGCTGCCATGAGGATTTTCAGACAATCTGTTTCGGCACGTCTGCTCGTGACATCGTGTGCATTAAGTGGTGTGTTAATCGGTGCATTAAGTGTTGCCTTCAGCAGTGCGATTGCTCAACGCAGGCCAGTGTATCCCTTTCAGGGCGGCATGGAAGTGGAGAGATTTCGGATGATAGTGCGTTTTCCGGAGCCCTGGCTCGGAGAACCGTGGCCTTCGTCGGACACCACAACATTTTATGCCTGGCGCGTTTCAGTAACGGATGGGGCGGGCGCATTCTCGGTGGTTTTGCGTCCGAAAGGAGCAAAGCAGATGAAGAATCTGGACC
>CAZDMG010000162.1:0-3201 GCA_964506655.1 uncultured Gemmatimonadaceae bacterium | reverse complement strand
TATGAACGAGGTCCAGGTCTTTGAACCATGGCACGTTGCAGTGCTTGACTCGGCACGGAGCATGGTACCGACTTCCAGGCGCGCTCGTATCGCTGCATCCATCGGTGCGGTGGCGGGGCTCAGCCTCGGCACCACCATGGCCACCTGGCTGCTCGCCCGGGTCGATATCGCCTTCCTCCTGGCGCAGATCGGGCTTGAACGGGTTCAGGGTCAGATTTCGCACGTAATCGCCGACGTAGCAGCGTCGCTGCTTGGCGAACGCGGGGTCGCGATCGCACAAAGCGGAAGCCCTGAGACGATAGCAATAATGACGGGAGGTTTTGCAGCGGCTGTCGGGCTTTCGGTTGTCGGCCTCCATTTCATGGCAAGTCGCAGTTCAGTGGATAGAATGGAACCGATTTCCTTCGGTGCTGCTGACCGATGAGAAGCAGGCATTCTCCGTGCTGCGCCCCTCCGGCCGGTGACTTCAGTGCCTGCTGACATTTCGGACGCGATTGCTGTCGGTATCACTACCGCGGACGCAGTCCTGGGTGCTGCAGGACTCCTTGTGGTTATGCTGATCTGCGGGGTCGCCGTACTGGTACTCGCTGAACAGAGACTGATAGCTGTTGCCCGCATGGCCGCGCGCGACATTTCACTCAGCTTCTGGACGGGAGTGCTCTTTCAGATATTCGCACTCCCTGCGCTGATCATGGTCGTCGCTGTGTGCGCAATTACACTTGTGGGCATCTTCGCAATTCCGTTTGTAATTATTGCGTGGACACTCATCGTTGCGGGCGCACTGACACTTGGCTTCCTCGGAGTCGCCTATCTGATTGGCCGTGCGCTTGTGAGCAGTGCCGGTGGCGAGCAAAGGCGAAGAACTGAGATCAAGGCGATTCTGGTGGGGCTTTCCCTGATCGGCGCGCTCTGGATAATTGCAGCGCTTCTTGTTTCGGTTCCGTGGGTCGGTGTACTTGTCCGCCTGATTGCTGTAGCACTCACCTGGGCGGTTACAACCGTCGGTGTTGGTGCGGTAGTAAGATCCCGCAATGGCAGCATATTCAGACGCTGGCGCAAAACCCCGGAGCCCACGCTGCCACTCTGGCAAACACCGACTCCGGTTACAGGTGTTGTTGCAGCAGTAAGGGTCTCCAGTACCGAGAAGACTACTTCCGGCCTGTAGTTGCAGGTCGCACCGTGACAGGTGCACCGCGCTCCAGCCCGAGTACAGCTGCCGCACTGCCATTACGCACTGCGACCTCAACAAGTCCTGTCGAACCGGTTACTGCAACCAACTGGCCGATTGCGGCTTCAGCATAGGTGGTCTGCAAAGGCATCTGGTGACCGGCTGCATCGACCAGACAACCAGCGCGGGAAACTATGTTCGTGACTGCATTCCCGAAGCGGTCGATGGCAATCACCTCACCGGCGATTACGCCGTCGCCATGATGCACAGGTTGTGGAGTGCGCAAACGCAATGGAGAGCCATATGGTTCACCGATTTCAGACAGTAGCTCACCCCGCGCGAGTCGCGCTGCGGCAGGTGCGAATACATCGCGCCCGTGAAATGTCGGCGCTGCGGCAGCCGAAACCGGAATCGCAACGACTCTGGCATCGAGCATGAACAGCGCTGGCGAGAGCACGCCATTGTCGGGGCCCACTAAATACTGACCATTGCTTTCAATTGCGATGGCGGCCCTCGATGTCCCCACACCGGGGTCAACTACACACAGGTGCACAGTACCGCTCGGGAAGCGCCGCCAATAGCGGGCCAGAGTGAGACGCGCGAGCTGTATGTCCTGAGCCGGGATGTCGTGCGAAGCGTCGATGATGGGAACGGCCGGCGCCATTGAAAGCAGTACTCCCTTCATCGAAGCCACGTAGCCGTCGGCGGTTCCAAAATCGGTAAGAAATACTATAGCTGGGGCGCTCATACTTTAAACGTGCCGGATTAAGCGTTGATGCGCCAGAGTGGAGCGCAGCAGCCGTCCATAGTTCCTCCCGTAAGCCCCTGCTGTACGGCTATACTTCCGGGAAGCATCATCGAACCGAACCTGCCGCCAATGACACAACTGCGACGTTTCCTGCTCCTGCTTGAGATACCACTGCTCGCTATCTGGTTTTCGTTGGCATGGACATCGTATGCCGATCTACCGACCCAACTTCCCGTCCATTTCAATGCGGCGGGTGTTCCGGACTCATATGCAGCCAAGTCTCTCCTGTCGTGGTTCATGCTGCCGATAGTTGGACTCTGTACAGTTTTGATGCTGCTTGGAACGAACTGGCTTACGGAGCGCTACCCGGGGCTTCTCAATGTTCCCTCAAAGGAGTTGTACCTCGCGCTTCCGCCAGTAGAACGGGCTCCACTTACCGAGATGATCCGCGTGTTCATGGCGGTGATCTCTCTTTCGATTACAGCGCTGCTTGCGCTGCTGCACTATGACTCGTGGCGCGTTGCTGCCGGCGCCCAGGGCACTCTTTCCTACATCACGACCATTTTCATGATTGCTTTTGTGGCGGCTACGATCGGCGGCAGCATATGGTTCATGATTGCGTTCAGCAAAAAAGCACGCGAACTCACACAGAAAAGATCAGCCACCAGACGTTGATATTGTTCACGCTGCTCATGGCGCACGATAAAAGTGACGCCATGAGCAACGGGAGGTGTGCTATGGTTGCTGTGCGTCAGCCGATCTGCCGGGTGTTCATTGCATGCAGAATGCGTTTCGTTACAGAATTGAGTTCCTTGCTCGCGGCTGAATCCGGTTCGGCCACTGTTATCGGAGTACCGGTGTCGCCGCCTTGCTGAATGCGCGGGTCAAGCGGTACCTGACCGAGGAGCGGGACGCGGGTTTCGTTTGCCAGCGCGGTACCGCCGCCGCTTCCGAAAATGGCGATCCGCTCTCCGGTTGCCGGGTTGTCAAACCACGACATGTTTTCGACAATGCCGAGTACCGGTACAGCTACACGTTCAAACATTTTGACGCCGCGGAGCGCGTCTCCTATGGAGACCTGTTGCGGTGTGGTAACGATGATCGCACCGTGCACCTGTGTAGCCTGAACGAGTGAAAGCTGCGCGTCACCTGTGCCCGGTGGCATATCAACAATGAAGTAGTCGAGCTGCCCCCACTCGACGTCGCGCAGGAATTGCGTGATGACTTTCATCACGATGGGCCCGCGCCAGATTGCCGGTTGTTCCCTGTCGATCAGGAAACCAAT
>CAZDMG010000161.1:0-3258 GCA_964506655.1 uncultured Gemmatimonadaceae bacterium | reverse complement strand
CAGGTACCTTTACTGTCGGGATCAGCGACTGCCGCGGCGATGCAAGTCTGGGCTCCGCACCCGTCACATCCAGCTCGCTCAGACGCGCCTTCCCGGCACACCCCAGCAACATAGCGCTGAACGTTACAGCCACCGTTGCGCGTAACAGAAAACAGGTGCCCTTCATCATGTCCGGTTCCCGCCCCGCAATACCTGCAATCCCTGAGGTCCCTATCATGCGTAGCCCCG
The DNA here is from genome assembly GCA_964506655.1 of uncultured Gemmatimonadaceae bacterium. Taxonomy (GTDB): domain Bacteria; phylum Gemmatimonadota; class Gemmatimonadetes; order Gemmatimonadales; family Gemmatimonadaceae; genus Gemmatimonas. Next base: position 3,030 of record CAZDMG010000161.1, on the reverse strand, counting down.
TACGTAATCTCATACGTAAACTCATGCGTAATCCCGTGCAGCCATCCCGGTTTCCGGTTGTCGCAGCCCTTTTAGCTTTCACCCCGCTTCTCCTGCCAGCCCAGGGCACCGCTGCCGACTATCAGCGCGCCGCTGAACTCAACGCGAAAATGCAGGGACTGGTCACCAACGTGGTTGACCGGACTGAATGGGTGGATGCGAACCGCTTCTGGTACCGCAAGTCAGTAACAGGTGGGAACGCGTTCGTACTCGTGGATGTGAAAGGTAAAACAAAGTCCGAAGCTTTTGATCACACGCGCCTGGCAAATGCCCTGGGCGCCGCTACCGGACAACGCTACCAGCCCCTCTCGCTCCCCTTCAGTGAATTCACCTTCGATGGCGCCAATGCCATCCGCTTTAACATCGGCAACAACAGCTACCACTGCACCATCACCGACTACAGGTGCAATGCATCACCGGCAGCGCCCGCACGCACCGGCCCCGGACGCTCCGGAGCCGCCAGCCCTTACACAGCTCCCGACAACAGCCTCCATACATTCCTGCAGGTCGCCAGTGGTGCCCGCACGCCGGCACACAGCGACATCATGCCCGGCATTTACGACGACGATAATCTCCCCGATGAAGGCCCATGGGTGGACGAAGAAGAGGAAGCAGAACTCCTTGCGCTCCAGCAGATCCAGGCCGGCCGCCCGGACAGCGGTGTCGTCCGCTCACCCGATGGCCAGATGGAAGCCTTTATCCGCAACTACAACATCTTTATCCGACCGGTACGCAATACGCCTGCAACAGGCGGACGCGGTGGACGCGGCGGTGGTGCATTCACGCCCCCTCAGCCACGCAACGATGAAGTCCAGCTCAGCTGGGATGGATCCGAAGGGAACGCCTACGTAATAGGCAACGCCAACAATCGCTCCGTACGCTGGTCACCCGATTCAAAGAAAATCGCAGCACTGCGCATCACACCTGGCTATCAACGCATGGTCCGCTACATCGAATCCTCACCGATGGATCAGCTGCAGCCCAAATTCAGCGAGCGCTACTACCAGAAACCCGGAGACGTTGTTGCTGTCCGGCAGCCCGCGCTCTTCGACGTCGCAGCACGACGCCAGATCCCCATCGATCAGGCCCTCTTCCCCAACGCCTACTCCATCTCAACCATCAAATGGTGGGACGACAGCCGCGCGTTCACATTCGAATACAACCAGCGCGGTCACCAGGTCTATCGCGTAATCGAAATCAATGCCAATACAGGAAACGCTCGCGCACTGATCAGCGAGGAACCTACAACTTTCTACAGCTACCGCCCGCCCACCGACCAGCTCTCAAGCACCGGTACCAACTGGCGCATGGATCTGGCAGACGGCAAAGAAATCATCTGGATGTCCGAGCGCGATGGCTGGAAACACCTTTACCTCTTTGATGGCATTACCGGTTCTCTCAAGAACCAGATCACGCGCGGCTCATACGTGGTGCAGAATGTGCAACTCGTTGACTCTGTCAGCCGACGCATCTTCTTCTCAGCGCTCGGTCGCGATAAAGGTCAGGACCCGTATCTCACCAAGTTCTACAGCATCAAGTTCGATGGCACAGGGCTTGTCGCGTACACACCCGAAGACGGGACACACACCATTACATGGTCACCCGATTCATCCACTTACGTGGACAGGTGGACACGCGTCGATCTGCCAACCATAACTGTCCTCAAGAAAACAGCCGATCAGTCGGTCATTATGGAAATCGAAACCGGCGATGCAAGCGCACTCGTTAAAGCCGGATACCAGATGGCTGAACCCTTTGTCGCCAAAGGTCGCGACGGTATGACAGACATCTACGGCGTCATCTTCAAGCCCACCAACTTCGACCCGTCAAAAAAATACCCGGTAATTGAGCAGATATACGCCGGCCCGCAGGGTTCCTTCGTCCCCAAAACATTCTCAGTCGGAGGCGCGCAGCGCACCCTCGCGGAACATGGCTTCATCGTCGTGCAGATCGATGGCATGGGAACTGCCAATCGTTCCAAAGCCTTCCACGATGTCGCATGGCGCAACCTCGGCGATGCAGGTTTCCCCGACAGAGTGCTCTGGCACAAAGCCGTAGCCGCCAAATACCCCTGGTATGACGCCACCCGCGTCGGTGTGTATGGTACATCAGCCGGTGGACAAAACGCACTCGGCGCGCTCCTCTTCCACGGAGACTTTTACAAAGCAGCCTTCTCAGCCGCCGGTTGTCATGACAACCGCATGGACAAGATCTGGTGGAATGAACAGTGGATGGGTTGGCCGATCGGGCCTCACTACGCCGCATCCTCCAACGTTGATAACGCATACAAACTCACAGGCGACCTGCTTCTGGTAGTCGGCGAGATGGATACCAACGTCGACCCGTCATCTACATATCAGGTCGTGAATGCGCTCGTGCGCGCCAACAAAATGTTCGACCTGCTGGTGCTCCCCGGACAGGGGCACACAAACGGCGGAGTTTACGGTGTGCGGAAGATGACAGACTTCTTCGTGCGGAGCCTGCTCGACGTCACGCCTCCTCAACGGAACTCAGCCGGGTAATCTCGTCTGCTTCATCCTCAAGTGGAATCTCGTATTGACTGATAAAGCTCTCAAGCAGCGTCGGGTCAATCCAGAAATTCCACTTGGGGAGCCGTGCGTTGCGCCTCTCTATGCGTTGCCGTAAAACATCGAGGGGTATAAGGAGTGCGTGTATGTGCGTCCGGAACCCGGCTTCCTGCACCATCGCATAGTATTTCAATCGGTCGCTGCGCCAGAAGAAACCGTCGTCCAGTATCACATCCATGCCGGCGGTCAGGACTTCAGTCGCCCGTTCCCACATCAGCTCGCGGCATATTACGACCCGTTTGATGTGTTCGGGTTGCCCGATCTCACTGATCAGATACTTTCCGTAAATGGTGATCAGCCACTGATCGAGCGTCAGTATCACGCCACCTACGGACTCGTGCAGAACATTTGAGTATGTGGTCTTCCCGGAACACGGGAGCCCGGAAATCAGATGAACCGTTGC
>CAZDMG010000160.1:0-3397 GCA_964506655.1 uncultured Gemmatimonadaceae bacterium | reverse complement strand
AGAGCGGGAGACGGGACTCGAACCCGCGACATCAAGCTTGGAAGGCTAGCGCTCTACCAACTGAGCTACTCCCGCGAAACTGCATGCTACTGTGGTGCTGTTACGGTGCTACTGTATGCACCTGACCAATAACTGCCCTCTAACTGCACTTTAACTGCGAATGGTGGGGGAAGGATTCGAACCTTCGAAGGCTTGCGCCGTCAGATTTACAGTCTGATCTCGTTGGCCACTTGAGTACCCCACCTGACTCCCTGCTGAAGCTGACGGCCGGGATCGAACCGGCGACCTGCCCGCATAGGAGCGCTTGCTGAAACGGCATGCTCCTTCTGGGAAGTTGCAACCTAGCGCAGCGTTCAAGGCGCGCAAGTCCCCATTGTCCATACAAAAGCGGCGCAAAAGCAGCAACGAAATGGCAACAATAAGCCGACTTGCTCCTCACAACGATCCTGTCGTCACAAGGGACTGCGGAAGGGCGTAGCTTCAGTCGTCCTGTTGACTGGAGGGGGGACTCGAAAAGCGATCCCTCGGAACCAGCAATCTCAGTACCTGCTGGACCAGTACTGGTGCCAGAAACATCGCGCTTACCGCGTAGTTCCTCTGGGTATACGAAACGATTGCCATTACCAGCGAAGCAGCAAGAAGGGTGTAGATCATCCACTGCCCACGCGTGCGCTCTCCTCGCGCTGCACGACGATCTTCGATATCGAACGCCAGACTCTTTGCTTGCATGTCGCGGTTGTGCTGCTCGTTCGCGTGACGCTCCTGCTGCTCCCTGGTCGCCCACTCAATGATTGTGGCCGGCAATGCCGGATCAATCCGTGCATACTCCTGTAAGTCGGCGGGAGCAGGAATGGGTCCCGCAAATGAGTGAATAACTGCAACGTGACTTGAACCCGGAGTGTCTCTGGCTGCACTACGCTGCTCACCTGAGACCGGGGCGTGCCCCCCACTATGCGTAACGCTGCGGTCGCGCTTCGTCACACCGGTATGCTATCGGGCGACGTTATCAGGCCGGTAGAGCTCAGTGGCACGCTCGAAGGCGCGGCTGACGTCTTTGCCAATCGCCTGCCAATCCCTGCGGGAAGCCTCGCTTGCGTCGAGTTCCTCCAGAGGTTCAGGTACTCTGATTGGAGGAAGCGGCGGCGGCAAAACATCCAGTGTTGTTGATGCACTCAGCAATACAGACAGGAGTTTGGTCATGAGTCTCATGTAGGGTAACTGGTCACGCCTTAGAATGTGCATTTGTGTTGCAGCATTGGCAACACGCTACAAAAACTGTTGTCTCGGACCGAAAAAACCAATGCGCCAGTAACCACCTTGCGACGGCCGTTGACAAAAAACTTAGCTCGGGTAGCCTGACGCTTGATTGACTGCAAGTTACTAGACTTAGACGAGCCAGAAGTTCCATTGCCACTCACAGGCGCCGGATAGTGCCATGATGCAAGAATCCTAGGGGGGATCCTTACCGCTTCACAAATCGAACATCAATAGTGTTTTGCCACATCCCTGCCAGCGAGTCGCCCATTCGGCTTAGGTTCATATTCACCCAGATGAGACCGCAATCGCCGATACTGGTTCTTGGACCATTCGCACGAATAGTGAGTGATGTACCTGTAATCGTACCGTTACCAAAGCCTTCTGCGCAAATGATAGGCCTGGTTTCCCCCGGGGAGTAATACGAATTGACGTATGGGAATACGCTAACTGAAGGTGGCGAGGCCCACTCCAGAACATGAATGATTAAGCTATCCGTCTGCGTGTATGGGAATTGGTCACCACTTTGATATGGAAGTGGCATTCCGTTCATACGAACTGCGACCCATGTCCCACCAGCCCACGAATTAGAATTGGATTCGGTCGAACTGCCGTGGCAGCCGAATAGTGCAACCACCGCGCTTATGGTAAATATGGCAAACCGCATATGTTCTTCGTCTAACGATGTTTCGCCTAACTCAAGGATGCGTCTCGCACAGTGTTATTAACTCCGGAGGTATCGCAAGACACTTTCGCGAAGAATTGTACCACTGCCACTTCGGTAGTTATTCGGCTTTCAAATTACAACGTCGTTTATGCCTAGTGGTAGTACAAAAAACCCTAAGTCCCACCAAATAGCAACTTATGCTGAAGCTGACGGCCGGGATCGAACCGGCGACCTGCTGATTACAAATCAGCTGCTCTGCCAGCTGAGCTACGTCAGCAAGAGCCCCGCCTGACACTAAAAAACGTGCTCAAACAGAGACCGGCACGATAGGCAAACCGTGACCGGCAGTCAAGCGGCAAAAATCAGAGTTTGCTCCAACGCGTCCCGGCTGCGGTGTCTTCTATCGCTATCCGACGGCCAGCCAGCTCATCCCGGATCGCATCGGCGGCGGCAAAATCCCGCCGGCTGCGAGCCGCCTTGCGCGCCGCAAGCCGCTCTTCCACCCACAGAGCCAGCTCCGCATCCGCGTCCTGCTCCGGCACCAGATCCAGTACGCTGTCCATAAGAGCAAAGGCCTGACGCCCCCGCTCAAGTGCCGCCACATCTGTACCACCCTCGTCCAACTCCCGGTTCGCATCGTTGATGAAGGTGAACATCACAGCCATCGCTTCCGGGGCATTCAGGTCATCAAAAAGCACTTCCCTGAATTGCGACTCAGCCTGCTCAGCGATACCAACCAGCGCCTCGGGCGCGCCGTTGGCCTCGCTCAGCCGGCGCGCAAAGGCTCCGATGCGGCGCACCGCTGCGCGCGACTGCTCAAGCGCTTCCTCGCTCAGGTTGAGCTGCTTCCGATAGTGCGCACTGAATACAAAATGACGATAGACAGAACCGCTTATCCCCTGCTCCCGGAGCTCACCAACGTTCGCCACGTTTCCCACCCGCTTGGCCATCTTGGAGCCGTCTGTGAGCAGAAACTCACCATGGCACCAGCAGCGTGCAAAGGTCTCCCCGGTAGCCGCCTCCGACTGCGCGATCTCGTCCTCGTGGTGCGGGAAGATCAGATCGATACCACCCGCATGCAGATCAAAGGTCTCGCCGAGGTACTTCATCGCCATCGCTGAGCACTCCAGGTGCCACCCTGGTCGCCCACGTCCCCAGGGGGAATCCCATGCAGCACCGGTCGCTTCATCTTCGGGCTTGGCCGCTTTCCAGAGAGCAAAGTCCTGCGCGTTCTCCTTGGCGTAGTCGTCCTGCGCTACCCTGGCACCGGTGCGGACCTCGCGCTTGTCGAGCCGCGACAGCTGGCCGTAACCATCGAAACGGTCGATGGCAAAATACACCGAGCCATCGTCGGCGAGATATGCAACGCCGTTCGCCACCAGACGCTCCACCAGTGCAATCATCTCGGGGATGTGATCGGTGGCTTTCGGATAAACCTCTGCATCTTCAATGCGGAGATAGCGACGGTCTTCGTGG
>CAZDMG010000159.1:0-3509 GCA_964506655.1 uncultured Gemmatimonadaceae bacterium | reverse complement strand
TCATCGTTGGCTTCTCCCGTATTGGAATCGGAGAGCTGATTGTGGCCGTTGTGTGCAAGCGAGAGGTACCGTGCACCGCGGTCAGCGAATTCCTTCACACGCGTAATGTCATTACCGATGCCGTAGCCGTTTTCAACACCCATCAGCGCCACCAGCTTACCGCTGGCAACTATACGGCGCGCATCGTCGGACGTTACGGCTATTTCGATCTGATCAGGCGCCATCGTGGACGTCAGGCGGTGCACCGCATTGAACTTGGCGGTGTCAGCGTTGTATGCGCGCTGGAAACCGGCATCAGTAAGGTCGTCAGACTGTCCGACGTAGATCGAAAAGAAGATGCCGTTGTATCCGGCCTTCATTTTCGGAATATCGACCTGTTGTCTCAGGCCTGTGACGTAATTGGGTGCGCTGTCGCGCATCTGGGACGGGTTGAAGTCCACATGGGTATCGAGCTTGATGACTTTGTTGTGGATTTCGGTAGCGCGTGCGACGAGCGCTTCTTCAGACTCGGGGGCGGAGCAGCCAAGTGCGGCCGCAGCGCCGAGTGAGATGGCGATAGTTCGGAGAGGAATGTGCATGTTGGGGAGGGTCAGGTGATTGGAAGCAACACATCCAGCATACGGTGCGTCGCCATGCACCGCAAACAGGCCAGGCAGTCTGGAGTTGTTGTGCGGCGTGGGGGCGGGGGCAGGTGGCGCGGACGCGAACGGGGTGTATTTCCTGTTTCCCCGACTTGCGGCTCCTGCCTCCTCAAGTCCCTACGCACGCCGTATCTGAAACGATGCCCACGCCCGGTGTGAGAGCTGCTCAATGGCATGTGGAAGGCCTGAATTCAATATCCGGAATCGATGCACGCGCCCCGTGTGAGCGTTTCTCAATAGCCCGTGAAAAGCTCGATTTCTATATCCTGAGGTGGCACACCCGATCGCTGCAGCTGCATTCGCAGCGACGAGATGAACGAGGGTGACCCAGACAGGTAGTACATTGCCCCGGCCAGGGTGGGGAGATGTCGCTCAAACATCGGGACGTTCATTCTGCCGGTTTCGCCGGTCCATGGTGCACTTGATTCCGCCATCCGTGTCATGGTCGGCACAAGCCTGTAGCCCGGTATCCGGTCTGTCAGCACAGTTAGCTCATCCAGGTACGCTGCGTCTTCCGGGCGCGCATTTGAGTAGAAGAGTGTCACATCACATGACAGCCCTTTGCCGGCTCTTTCCCGCAGCCCGCTCAGAAAGGGGACTACTCCAACGCCACCTGCAAGGAAAACCAACGGCCTGCCGCCATCCATTGAGAATGCCATATCGTCGATCGGCCCCTCAAAGCGCACCTCAGTATCCAGTTCGAGCGCGACAAGCGTTCGTTTGAATGCCGTGTCCCGCATGCGCATTACAAGCAGGAGGTCCCGCTCTTCGGGTGCGCTTGCTATGGAGAAGCTGCGTATCGGGCCGAGGTCGTCCTGATAGAGCAGGGAGTTGAGTGTAACATCCACGTACTGCCCTGCGCTGAAGCTGAAGCCATCGGGGCGCGCCAGAGTAACTGCGAGCGTTTCATGCGCTACCCATTCGCGCCCGATCAACCTGCTGGTATAGAAACCCATGTCCTTGGTTACCTGCTGTTTTCTGCGTTTGGTTCGTATTCAAGTTAACAGTGGTCCCCGAACAGGACCCGCGACAGGCGTCACGACAGGCGACCCGCCAGGCGTCACGACAGGCGACACAACCGGCTGCACAACAGGTCCCGCAGCACTGGATTTGACACAGCTACCTCCAGGGCGGTTGATTTGGCACATATGCATACCAAGGCCATCCGAATCACCACCGCACTGCTGATAGCAATGCTCGTTCCCACGGGCCAGGCATCAGCACAACTTCTCAACCAACCTTCGGACACCATTGTCAGGAATCAGGTTGACCCCAAACGGTTTGCCGGTCAGCCTGCTGTCATGTTGCTCGATGAAGTGGTAAACCATGTCGAACCATCGGGAACATGGAAGGCAGAGGTGCGGCAGGTGGTACAGGTGATTTCGGCAACTGCAGCCCGTGGGTTTTCAGAACGTGCTTTCAACTGGGATCCGTCACATCAGCGGCTCACGATCAAATGGGTGCGCGTACTGCGTCTCAACAGCGAAGTCATAAGCGAGAAAGTCGCCCAGGAACAGGACTCCGACGTCGGTGCACAACTCAGCAACCCTGTGTATCAGGCGAGGCGGCAAAAGCGTATTTCGCTCGCCAATGTTGGCGAAAACACAATCGTCGATGTGGCGTACACGCTTGAGCAAACCGAGCCGTATCGCCCTGGTGATTTTCTGTTCAACTGGACATTTGCGTCGCGCGCTCCACTGCTGCAGTCGCGCTTCACGGTGGATGTGCCTGAGTCATTCACGCCGCGCATATCGGAACGCAATCTCACCTTCAAACGCAAAGAAGAGACGACTGCCGGCCGGCACATTTACGAGTGGGCGCTCGGTGAGATCCCGTCATACACCCCTGAACGGTTTGAGCCGGATTCCAATGGTATCACGATGAGCGTGATGGTGTCCGCGCCGGATACATGGACGCACGTCGCAAGGTGGTACGATTCACTCGCAGACTCACGCTATACACTGTCGGAAGCAGCAGCGTATCGCATTGATTCACTGGTGCACGCAGCCGGCGCCCGTACAAGGCTGGACACCATTCGGGCAGTACACCGATGGGTCACGCAGGACTTCCGTTACGTGAGTGTCGCGCTGGGGATGGGTGGTTACCAGCCGCGAAGTGCCGACGAGATGCTGAGCACAGGCTTCGGTGACTGTAAGGACAAAGCCACGCTCTTTGTGGCCTCGCTCAGGCGCTATGGTATCCCTGCATATCCGGTACTGCTTTCCAGCAGTGGCAGTGCACGCAAGTCATCACCCGGGGTCCATCAATTCGATCACGCAATTGCAGCCGTAGGCGACGGGACCTCGCGCAGTTATACCGATCTCACCGTCGATACTTATCCGTTCGGCACAATACCCGATCGCTATTCTGGCTCATTTGCACTCGTGGTTCACAGTAATCGGCCTCCCGAAGAGATTCAGCTCCCAATAGCACCTGTCGACGACTCCCGCTCTGTAATGCGGGTGCGTCTTACGCTGGATACCACTGGCGCAGTCACCGGACGTGTCGAGCAGGAAGCAACCGGTCTTCCTGCAGCAACTTTCCGTGCACTCTTCGGGCAGCCGCTCGACTCAGCCCGGCGTGCAACCCTCGGCAAGGGGCTCGCCAACAGTATCATTCCATCTGCTGCAGCTGATTCGCTTGTTGGTTTCGATGGCCGCGACATGACTGCACACCCAGCTATTTCATTCACCATTAAGTCCCAGCTACAGCTCCGATCAGTTGGTGATCTGAAAATCGTAACGCTGCCTAGGGTAATCCGTGGAAATGCTGCCGGTTATGCAGCAATTGCGAAGGAGCTTGATGAAGCGCCGCCCCGCAAGACTCCAATCGACGCCGGCAGGATACTTGGACATCTGGTAACTATTA
>CAZDMG010000158.1:366-3554 GCA_964506655.1 uncultured Gemmatimonadaceae bacterium | reverse complement strand
CTTGAGGATATCTCAGCGAGTCGTGCGCGGCTGTCGTGGGCCGTCCCATTCCCTCTGGGTGACAGCTCAGACCGGCAGGGAACCTACGTGTGGTTCGATGCACTTCCCAACTACCTGACTGCCACCGGCTTCCCGGAAGCCGGTTATGAGGAGAAGTGGCCGGCAACGCTTCACGTGGTCGGCAAGGATATCACGCGTTTCCATGTGGTGATCTGGCCGGCAATGCTTGAAGCCGCCGGCCTTCCGCTGCCGGAACACGTGTGGGCGCATGGCTTTGTGCAACTGGGTGGTGAGCGCTTTTCCAAGAGCGCAGGTGTCAAGCTTGATCTGGGTGAGGCGATCGACAGATACGGCGCTGATGCCTTTCGCTACGTACTGCTTCGCGAAGTCCCGTTCGACGGCGATGGCAATTTCTCGTGGGAGCGGATCCAGGAGCGCTACACCAGCGATCTGGCCAATTCGCTGGGGAATCTTGCCAGTCGTGCAACCGCGATGGTGGTGAAGTATCGGGGTGGAACAGTACCCGCAGCACCGGTGCCCGCCGAAGAGGCGTCGGATGCCCGGGATATGAGCGAGTATCACGGCGCGATGGATGGCAGCGAGGGGTGGCTGCTGCACGAAGGGCTCGCAGCGGTTGCGCGTATGACTGCTCGCGCCAATGAGTATGTGGCTGCCACCACACCATGGAAGCTCGCAAAGGATCCTGCACTTACGGGCCAGTTGGATGTGATCCTGTGCTCGCTTATTCGTCGGCTGGGGAGACAGGCAGTTCTTCTTGCACCGTTCATACCGGTGAAGGCACAGGAGCTTTGGGAACAGATCGGTGGACGCGGTTCGGTGCACGATCAACGCTTCAATGATCCGGCGGCACTCGAGCCTGGCGGTTGGCAGGTGCGCCCGGGTGGAGTGCTCTTCCCGCGTCCGGAACCACCGCAACAGGGGTAAAGTCGTTATGGTGGCGGCAAATACCGTCACTCACTGAGAGGCTTAACCGACGGTGGATGTATCGGTATGACCTTACAGTCGTACGCTTCCTGAGGTACCAATCCCCGGAGGCATTCGATGTCAGGCATGACCCGTAAAGAAGCTGCAGCAGGAACCAATCGTGAGCGACGCGGTTTCGCTCTTGAGAGTGTGCTCCTGCTGCTCGTAATGTTCACAGTGGTGGTGCTGGCCGGTCTGTCGGCAGTCACTTCACTGACGCGAACATCCAACGCCGACTACCGCGCGTCGCGCGTCGCATACGCGGCGGAAGGCGGTGGCGACGACATAATGTCGCAGCTTGATGCTGCGATGCAGGACGGCATCATCAACAATGAGGATATCAACAAGCTTGAGACTCCTGTGGTGCCGGGCTATAAGATCACGCACAGTACCCAGGTAATCGGTGCGCCGGAGTCGCGCACGATCACGAGTGGGCCGTTTGCCGGTCTTTACTCGCTCAACCAGCCAATTGACATTCAGGTCGAGGCCCGGGATTCAGCGTCCAACCGCGCAGCAGCAATCCTGTCGGTGAACGCGCAGACGATCCCGCTTTTCCAGTTCGGTGTCTTCTACGAAGGCGACCTCGAGATCCTCCCAGGTGCTCCGATGACTTTTGCCGGCTGGGTTCACACCAACGGCAACCTCTACCTCTCTTCCAACAGCGCCACATTCGAAAGTCAGATCACTACTCCTGACAGCGTCTTCTGGGACCGCAAAGACAAGAATGAGCGGTTGAGCGGTGTGAAAATCAATAACGCGGCAGCGACTCCTGTTGCACTCGACTTCGATTCACGGAGCCATCCGGGCGCATCGTTCGTAACCCGGAGTCAGCTGAAGTTCAACGGCCGGCTTATGACTGGTGCACATGGCGTGCGCCCGCTCAAACTGCCGCTTCCGGACGGTATGTCGCCTGTAACACTGGTTCTCCCCAAGAATGCGGGCGATGAACCGATGGTGCAGGACGTGAAGATGGCATGGAAGGCGGACTGGTATATCAAGGTGCCGGCGGGGTTGTTCAGACTTACTGCAAGTCAGGCACAGAGTCGTGTGTGCGACTCGCTGGACATGACACGGTCGAGCGGTATGCAGCTCCCAACAGGTACCACGTGCAAGGGAATATTCGTACCGCAACCTGAGGCGTTCTATGATGGGCGGGAGAAGAAAAAGGTTGACCTGATTGACATAAACATTGATAAGCTCAGAACATGGTCAGACGGCGCACCAGGCTCCCGCGCACCGCGCATCATCTACATCGAGTTTGAAGATGTAAATCCGGCACACGCGTCCAACGATCTGGTCGCAGTGCGTATCCGTGGCGGTGCGAAGCTGCCCAAGCCGAGTGCGGCATCGGATACGGGCGGGCTCACGATTGTAACCGAACGTCCGATGTATGTCCTCGGCGATTACAACACGCAGACCTGGAGACCGGCTGCACTGATGGCAGACGCGATTACCTTTCTGTCGAACCCCGGAACCTCATGCACTGCTTCGTATAACGGAACCGGTTGGTGCGATCTGCGCCAGTCAGGCGCAGCAAAGAAAACAGCCAAGGCAACCACCGTAAATGCTGCGATCCTTTCCGGCCACTCAGCAACCACATGTGACTTCAAGCGCGCCGGTTGCGGCTCACCGGCCTATGGCGGCGGATTGGAAAACTTCCCCAGGTTCCTTGAAAGCTGGAGCGGTATTCAGTTCACGTACACCGGCTCACTCGTCTCACTATACGAAAGCCGTTTCGTAAGCGGTACGTGGGCGCACGGTGGTTATTACGATGCGCCGTCACGTAACTGGCAGTTCGACATCAACTTCCGTTTCCCTGAAAGGCTGCCACCCGGTACTCCTTCTGTAGGTACCGTGATCCAGACTGCATTTCGACCGGTATACTGATATGCGACGCCTACAGTGGGAGCAGAAATTCCGGCGCGGCTTCACCATGATCGAGGTGGTCACTGTTATGACCATCGTTGCACTGATGATGGCGATAGTCGCACCCCGCTTCAGGATATCCGAAGCAATGGAAGTACAGTTGGCAGCACGCCAGCTGGCACAGGACCTGGATTTCGCCAGGGCACGGGCACTGGCGACACGCGCATCAGTAAGAGTGTCGTTTGAAAGTAATCCGGCTGCATACGCGGGCTATCTGGACGACAACGATGATGGCACAATCAGCGAGAGCGATGATGAACGTATTGCGCTCCGGGGTT
>CAZDMG010000158.1:0-356 GCA_964506655.1 uncultured Gemmatimonadaceae bacterium | reverse complement strand
GAGTATGCACGTGGCTCCGTGCCGGAAGTATCCGGAGTCGCGTCCGGTGGCGCGATCAGCTTCTCCGATTCGCGCGTGGACTTCGATTCACGCGGGCTGGTAACGCCAATGGGTGCATCCGGAGCTGTCTATATCCGGCACAAGGCAAAACCTGAACACGTTGCAGCGGTTGCAGTCACGGCAGCTGGCAACGTCCGTATCTGGACGTGGCATGAGGGTCACTGGAAATGAGACTCCGGAACAACACAACCCGCCCTGCAGCCATGCGCAACCGCCAGGGCTTCTCACTCGTAAGCATGCTGGTCGCGATGATACTGCTGGGTGTTGGTGTCGGTGCACTGGCACACGCCAATGGT
>CAZDMG010000157.1:0-3673 GCA_964506655.1 uncultured Gemmatimonadaceae bacterium | reverse complement strand
TGGACTCTGGCACTTCACTCGCGCGCGTGACATCAGATGGATCGCTGCTTCCTGAAGGTGGCGTTCCCGCGCTCGCAGTTGAGTATCCGATGCTGACCGGTGCGTTCAGCAATCAGGCATTCCTGGTGGAGTCCACGACGGTGTATTCGTTCAACGAGCTTTCGGGTGCACTGCACTGGTGGCCTCGTGGAACCGGGGCTGTTTCAGCTGTTGAATTGCCGCGCCGTTTGCGCAAGGGGGTAAAAGCGGAGGACTACCGGACGATGATTCTGGACCCTTCGAAAGCAGCGTCTTTGGCATGGGAGCATTCCATACCCATGCTGCTTGGTCGTTCGGCGTCCGGGCATCTGGTTGCGGCTATGTATGATGTCGAGCCGAACGCAGAGCTCTCGGGCCAGTCGTTCAGAGGGCGCTTTTTCATCACTCTGGTGGACCCTGTTAAGCGCCTTGCATGTGTGGATATTCCACTCCCTGTACCGGAGGATCCGCCTGCGCGTCTTGCGCTTCGTGGCGATACGCTGTTCGCCGTGGAGCAGGAGGTGTATGAGAGCGGCAGGTCACGCACGGCGATCGGTGTGTTTCTGATCCAGCCGGATGCGTGTCAGTGGGTGGCTCTGCCGCCGGAATCATAGCCGTAGGTTATGCCGCCCCTGTGCTCCCCACGCCAATTGTTGCGCGCCCCCCGGGGGGGGGGGGTACATTTCAACAGGGACGCGCTGTCGGACGAGGCAGCGCGGTTCTTGTCAGCTGCATTACTGCTTTCACTGGAGTATTATAGCGATGTTGCCAATATCCAACCGTGGCACCGAAACCCCTGGAGGCGCACACATGCCGTACACAATTTTTTCGCGCATTGCGAAAGTGAGACCATGGGAGTTATACGCGATAGCGACACTGCCACTCTTAGCGGTGCCGCTGCAGCTCAAGGCCCAGACGGCACCTGCCAAGGTGAATGCGCGGCAAGTGCTCAAGATTGAGCCGCTTGCTGCTGATGGTTCCATAAACTTTCTGATGCCTACGGCCGCGGTGCAGTTGCAATCCGGTGTTATCGCTGTGTCTGATGCGCGCGAGTTCACGGTTTCTTTCTTCAGCCCGGACGGGAAACGCATAGCCAGGGTTGGGCGAAGCGGAGACGGGCCCGGTGAGTTTCGCAACAATAACGGGATAGGTGAGTGTGCAGCCGATACTGCCTTTGTTTTTGATCGAATGCAACGGCGTTTCGCTGTGTTCACCTCGCAGGGGAAGCTCGTGCGCACTGGAAATATTCCTGTTGACCCGTCAACTGTTGTCTGCTCCCGCAGTGGGTTTATTGTTGTGCCTGGAGTTCCGAACGCCGCTGTAAGTGCGGCACCGGTGGGCGGTGCAGAGATGGTTGTGCACAAGGGTACGTATTACGTGCTCAATACCCGCGGTGAGAAGGTCGCTGAACGTGAGAACGTGCAGATGGGTACGATGCAGCCATTGGGCAAGTTCACCCGAACTGCAGTTTCCGGTTCCCGTGTCGCACTGGGGACTGGGGACTCCGCGTATGTCGACGTATGGAACCTGCGTGGCGGGAAGGATACGGGCTTTCGTGCAGGCACTGCCAACAGACGTACCACGAAATTGCACATTGATGCAGCGCTTGATGCACTTGTAGCAGACTTCCGGACAGAGGCGCAAAGGAAGGCGTCACGCCGCTTGCTGGAGATGCAGAAACCCTCTGAAACCCTGCCGCCATACTCTGCCATTTACGGCGCTGATACGAGCGGCTTCTGGGTTGTGACCAGCATACCAGGCGATCCGGAGATACTGCTTACCCGTTATTCCGCAGCAGGAGCTGCCGAGCTTACGACCTCTTTGCCCAAGGGCCTGCGGATCCTGTCAACTACACGCAGAAGCCTGCTGGTGGCAGCTATGACTCCCGACGATGAAGAGGAGCTCCGGGTATATCAGGTGGACAGGTAACCGTCTCTTCAAGAGCCGGCTTGGCCCATATTGCTACTGCACGAATTGTGCAGAGTACTGCAGAGCTCGTTCGATTAGCTTGGCTTTCAGGTAGTTCATGTGAGGTATTTGAGAGTGTCGTACCGGAGCTGGAGAAGTACTGACGTGAACGAGGTTGGCAAGAGCGCGTCACCATTCGGCGTGGTTCGCCCGGGATATTCTATTCGAACCGGTCTGATTCTTGCCGCCATTGCAACTCTTATGTCGGCGCTGGTTTTCGCATCATGTAAGGCTGGTGCCCAGACGGCACCTGCCAAGGTGAACGCGCGGCAGGTGCTGAAGATCGATCCGCTTGCTGCTGATGGTTCCATTAACTTCCTGATTCCCACGGCCGCAGTGCAGTTGCAATCCGGTGTTATCGCTGTGTCTGATGCGCGCGAGTTCACGGTTTCTTTCTTCAGCCCGGACGGGAAACGCATAGCCAGGGTTGGGCGAAGCGGAGACGGGCCCGGTGAGTTTCGCAACAATAACGGGATAGGTGAGTGCGCAACCGATACAGCCTTTGTTTTTGATCGCAAGCAACTGCGCTTCTCGGTGTTCACTTCACAGGGGAAGTTTGTGCGAACAGGAAATATTCCTGTTGACCCGGTAACTGTTGCCTGCTCCCGCAGTGGGTTTATTGTTGTGCCTGGAGTCCCGAGCGCCGCTGTGAGTGTAGCCCCCTTGGGCGGCGCGGAGTTGGTTGTGCACAAGGGTACGTATTACGTGTTCAATACACGTGGTGAGAAGGTTATTGAACGGGAGAACGTGCAGTTCGGTACGATGCAGCCACTGGGCAAGTTCACGCGCACTGCAATTTCAGGCACCCGCATTGCAATAGGGACCGGTGACTCCGCATATATCGGCGTGTGGAATCTGCGTGGCGGGAAGGATACAGGATTTCCGGCAGGTACCGCCAACAGGCGCACAACAAAGGTGCACGTTGATGCTGCGCTTGATGCGTTGGTGGCAGTCTTCCACACCGAGGCAGAACGGCGAATAGCACGTCGTCCGCTGGAGATGCAGAAACCCTCTGAAACCCTGCCGCCGTACTCTGCCATTTACGGCGCTGATACGAGCGGCTTCTGGGTTGTGACCAGCATACCAGGCGATCCGGAGATACTGCTTACCCGTTATTCCGCAGCAGGAGCTGCCGAGCTTACGACCTCTTTGCCCAAGGGCCTGCGGATCCTGTCAACTACACGCAGAAGCCTGCTGGTGGCAGCTATGACTCCCGACGATGAAGAGGAGCTCCGGGTATATCAGGTGGACAGGTAACCGTCTCTTCAAGAGCCGGCTTGGCCCATATTGCTACTGCACGAATTGTGCAGAGTACTGCAGAGCTCGTTCGATTAGCTTGGCTTTCAGGTAGTTCATGTGAGGTATTTGAGAGTGTCGTACCGGAGCTGGAGAAGTACTGACGTGAACGAGGTTGGCAAGAGCGCGTCACCATTCGGCGTGGTTCGCCCGGGATATTCTATTCGAACCGGTCTGATTCTTGCCGCCATTGCAACTCTTATGTCGGCGCTGGTTTTCGCATCATGTAAGGCTGGTGCCCAGACGGCACCTGCCAAGGTGAACGCGCGGCAGGTGCTGAAGATCGATCCGCTTGCTGCTGATGGTTCCATTAACTTCCTGATTCCCACGGCCGCAGTGCAGTTGCAATCCGGTGTTATCGCTGTGTCTGATGCGCGCGAGTTCACGGTTT
>CAZDMG010000156.1:0-3688 GCA_964506655.1 uncultured Gemmatimonadaceae bacterium | reverse complement strand
TGTGGGACGACGGAAGTGGGACGCGATAAGCAGACGCTGGCCGCGCATGCGTGCTCCTGGTATTCTGGCGCTTCGCGTGGTCCGGCGGAACCCTGTCACCGCATCTTTCCTGGTTCGTATTGCTTTCGGACTCCGCATCTTTTTGCCGATCGCTTGCGGTGCCGCGCGCGTACCCGTTGCGCTTTACCTCACTGCCAGCCTGCTCGGCTCACTCGTCTGGAGTATATCCTTTACACTCCTTGGCTACGCAGCCGGCGAAGCCGCCGTACAAGTCGCTGGCAGACTCGGCAGGGTCGGGCAGATCGTAGGTGCGCTGATAGTCAGCGCTGTCGTGTTCCTGTTGCTCCGCTGGCGCAACAAAAAGCAGCGCGCAAAGGAAGAAAGACGGGCGCTCCGGGGCGCCTGAGAGGCAGAAAGTGCGCGCCGGAGCGGGCAGCTCTGCACGAACTTCACACGGAGTCCGCATGAACTTTACACGCTGCCCCGCGCCGCCTCCCGCAACACCTGCCACGTGCTCGTAATGTGCTCACCTGATGTCCTGATGTTCCCGATCGCGACGCGCAGCGAATATCTACCGTTCAATTGCGTGTGCGACAGAAATGCAACTCCCGATGCATTCACCCGCTCCAGTATCTCCGCATTTATCCGATCCAGCGCGTCTTCCGACACCCCCGAAGGCGCGTAACGGAAACACACCACTGACATATTCACCGGCGCCATCAGCTCCCAACCGCCCTCGTAATGCACCATGCCGGCGAGATCCCGAGCCAGCTCGCAGTGATAACGCAACCGCTCTGCTATCCCCTCACTCCCAAACGCGCGCAGCACCATCCACAGCTTGAGCGCACGGAAACGCCGCCCCAGCTGGATGCCGTAATCCATCAGGTTCACAACTTTATCCTGATGTTTCGTTGTGAGATACGCTGGGCGAAGCGAAAACGCCCGCTTGAGCGCCTCGCTGTCACGCACATAAAGAGCTGAACAATCCACCTGCGTGAACAGCCACTTATGCGGATTGATGACAAGCGAATCCGCGCCACTTACACCGTCAATCACGTAGCGCATTTCCGGCACAACAGCTGCTGCAGCGCCATAAGCGCCATCCACGTGCACCCATGCGCCGTACTCAGCGGCTATGCGCACAATCTCTGCTACCGGGTCCACACTCGTTGTACTCGTGGTGCCTACCGTTGCCACCACAGCCATCGCACTGAAGCCCGCTTCCTTATCCGCAGCCATTAGGCGCGCAAGTTCATCAGTGCGCATACGGAAATTCTCGTCAACAGAAACCCGTACAAGGTTATCGTGCCCGATACCCAGACTGATCACTGCCTTATCCACCGATGAATGCGCCTGGTCTGAGCAATAGACACGGAGCCGTGGCTGATCGGCGCGTCCGTAGAGACCCTTCGCACGTGACTCCGGATCGCACCGCTCGCGCGCAGCTGCAAGCGCGTAGAAGGTTGAAACAGATGCCGTATCGGTGATCTCACCAAACCAATCGCCCTCGAGCCCGATAAGCTGCTTAAGCCAGCTGAGCGACACCTCCTCGAGCTCAGTAACCGCAGGGCTTGTCGCCCACAGCATACCGTTGACATTGAGCCCCGCTGCAAGGAGTTCACCGATCACGCCCGGATAGGAGCCGGTATTCGCGATGTAGGCAAAGAACCCTGGGTTGTTCCAGTGCGTGATGCCGTCCATCAGCTGCGTCTTGAAATCGTCAAAAATCCCGCTCAGCTCCGCGGGTGCCGCAGGCGGCGATGCTTCCAGGCGGTTGCGGATTTCACCGGGAGCCACCCGACTCCGCACCGGATACCGCTCCGGATGCTCCAGGTAATCGGCGATCCAGTCCACTACTTCATGCGCCGTCCGGCGGAACTCCTCAGGCGATACGTCGCCACGCGATTCAGTTGTCATTCATGGAATGTATCCGCCGCCCCCTGTTGCAGTGGAGAGCGCTTCGCCAGAATCAGATGCAACAGTTCAACCCTCTGGATTCTGACTGGATTCTGACATGTCTGATACCGCATCCGATAAACCGGATAACAACGCACCACACACCGACACTGCCCTCACCAGTAACACTCATCCTGCCGGCAGCCAGGCCAACCTTCTTGCCAACCTCGACTGGCACCACCTGTCGCTTCGCGATCAACGGCTCCTCAAAGGCATCTACGAGCGCCTCGTCAGTCGCAAGACAATCATCCGCAACCCCGCGCAAGACGTCCTTGAAGCGCGCACATTCGGTGAACGTCTCGCAGACAAAATCGCTACTATCGGTGGTTCGTGGGGCTTTATCACCGTTTTCCTCCTGTTCCTCTGCGGCTGGGTCGCGCTCAACAGCTGGCTTCTGACACGCGCCGAACGCCCGGACCCGTACCCGTTCATCCTGCTTAACCTTCTGCTATCCATGCTCGCTGCACTTCAGGCACCGATCATCATGATGTCGCAGAACAGACAGGCACGACTCGACCGCGAAGCTGCCGGCGTCGATTATGCCGTCAACCTCAAAGCGGAAGTTGAAATCCGCGAACTACACCGGAAGCTGGACGAGCTCCGCGACAGTCAGTGGGTGAATCTCGTTGCGCAGCAGCAGGAACAGATCCGGCTTCTCGAAACGCTTCTCACTCACCGGGAGGGCGGACAGTCGGGTACGTAATACCCAGCTGTTCCAGGTAGCTGCTGAACTTTGTCGGATCGTAGTAGTACTTGCGCTGTTCATCGCGGAAGCGCGCCATGATGTCTGCGTTGAGCCAGATCGGTGGCTGATCCTGCGGTCGGATGAACGGCTGGTACGTGACGTCCTTTGTCTGCACGTTCCTGAAATACGACCAGGCATCGGTTACAATCGCAGGTGTCGTCAGGATATCCAGCATCGTCATGGCCTGCACCTTGGCACCGGCCACTGAACCCTTGTGCGCTATCGGTGTTGCCATTGCAATCGCGTTCGCCCAGTTGTGACCGGGTAAGCCAGGAATATTCGCCGGATATCTCAGCGTAACTGTGGGGACGTTCCACGATACGTCACCGATATCGTCGGAGCCGCCGCCCATCCAGTTCTGCAGAGTTTCAGAACCGCGCAGCGTCTGCCCGACCTGCTGTGACAGCCCTGTTGTGGCTGAACCCAGCTCGCGCTGAATACCACGCGCCAGCGTCTGGTCCTTATCATCCCACACCGGCATCCCTGTCTTGAGGATATTCTGGTGCATCGTTTCCGCGATGGGTTTGTTGAAGTGCGCCGACCAACCGGAACCGAGAATCAAAACGGTATCCAGCTTTGTATCAGTCATCATTGCGGCGCCTTCGGCCATGCGTCTTCCGATGTCGAACAGTTCCATTGTGCGCGGATAGTCCTGTTCGCGGAAGTAAAACCAGATACTTGCCGTTGCGGGCACAACATTGGGCTGATCACCGCCGTCGGTTATCACATAATGTGACCGTGTCTGCAGCCGCAAATGCTCGCGTCGGTATTCCCAACCTGTGGCCATGAGCTGCACAGCATCGAGTGCACTGCGCCCGCGCCACGGAGCGCCCGCGCCGTGCGCACTTGAACCTGTAAAGCGGAACTCTGCCGAAATGAGTGCGCTCTGCGAGCTCGGCCCCCAGGAAACTCCCAGGTCGCTGCTGACATGCGCAAACAACGCGACATCGGTGTTCTTGAAAATCCCTGCGCGTACAAGAAATGCCT
>CAZDMG010000155.1:0-3695 GCA_964506655.1 uncultured Gemmatimonadaceae bacterium | reverse complement strand
AGACTTACCCAACACCATCTCGCGCCTTAACATAGGCTATCACCTTTGGAGCCACTCAGTGACACTCACCAGACTACTTCTCCCCGCCTTAGCAGCCGCATCCACACTGGTCGCGTCCTCCTGCATACGGCAGTCCGACAACGCCACCACTCATGCACCACGCGGCCGCTCCGGCATCGCCGAGGCACGCGCGTTCCTCGATTCCGCTGAAACGGAGCTCCGGGAACTCAACACCCGTGCCGCACGCGCTGCATGGGTGGCAGCCACTTACATAACCGACGATACCGAACGGCTCTCAGCCTACGCACAGGAACAGGTGAGTACCGCCGTTCAGCGCTACGCGATGGCTACACAGCGCTTCAACCGGACTGCCCTCCCGGCTGTCGAGCGCCGCAAGATGGACCTCCTCAGGCTGAGCCTGACTGCACCGCCACCAGCCGACCCGGTCAAGGCGCGCGAACTCACCGAACTCGCTGTCGGACTCGAAGCCGACTACGGACGCGGTGCCTATTGCCGCCCAGGACCACTCGGCTCACACGCTGCCACCGCTGATACCACCTGTTACGAAATCAATGAGCTCTCCACAGCGCTCGCACAAAGCAGGGATCCGGAAGTACTCCTCGACGCCTGGGTCGGATGGCACCACATCTCACCGCCCATGCGCGACAGATATGCGCGACTCATCCAACTCTCCAATGAAGGTGCAACTGCACTCGGCTTCCCTGACGCCGGCGCAATGTGGCGCAGCGGATACGACATGGCACCCGACGAGTTTTCAAAGGAAGTCGAACGCCTCTGGAAACAGGTGGAGCCGATGTACAGATCGCTCCACGCATACGTGCGCACCCGGCTCAACGACCGCTACGGCGACAATGTCGTACCCAAAGACGGGCTCATCCCGGCTCACTTGCTTGGAAATATGTGGGCGCAGGAATGGGGGAATATCTATCCTCTCGTTGCACCGAAACATGCTGACGAAACCTACGATCTGACCGCACTGCTGCACACAGCAAAGATGGATCAGATTACCATGGTCCGGACCGCCGAAAACTTCTTCACTTCACTGGGCTTCGATCCGCTCCCCGAAACTTTCTGGGAACGCTCCATGATTGTCAGACCACGCGACCGCAGCGTTGTCTGTCATGCCAGTGCATGGAACATGGATTACAGAGACGACCTCCGCATCAAGATGTGCACACAGGTCACTGGCGAGGATTTCATCACCCTCCATCACGAGCTCGGACACAACTTTTATCAGAGAGCCTACAACAAACAGTCCATGTTCTTCCAGGATGGCGCCAACGATGGTTTCCATGAAGCCATCGGCGATGCAATTGCACTCTCGATCACGCCCTCCTATCTGGTTGAGAAAGGACTTCTGAAGAAAGAGCCACCGGCTTCTGCCGACACCGCGCTTCTTTTGAGGCAGGCACTCGACAAAATTGCTTTCCTCCCATTCGGACTCATGATCGATCAGTGGCGGTGGAAAGTCTTCAATGGCACGGTAAAGCCCGAGCAGTATAACAGCGCCTGGTGGGAGCTCCGCGCGCACTATCAGGGAATTGCGCCCCCAACAGCACGCGCTGAATCCGATTTCGATCCGGGTGCCAAGTACCACATACCGGCCAATGTGCCTTACATGCGTTACTTCCTTGCACGCGTACTCCAGTTCCAGTTCTACCGCAGCATGTGCCGCGAAGCCGGATACACAGGTCCGCTGCATCGTTGCTCCTTCTTCGGCAGCAAGGAGGCAGGCGCAAAGCTGGCTGTACTTCTCGAAGCAGGACGCAGCCAGCCATGGCAGAAAACCCTGGAAGCCATGACAGGCGACAGCACCATGGATGCGTCTGCAATGCTGGAATACTTCGCACCACTCACTGCGTGGCTCGACGCACAGAATGCCGGTAAACCCGTAGGCTGGCCCGACCCGGCACAGAGCAACTGATACTCCCTGAGACGACCAACACCCGGACAACAACGGATGGCACAGTGACACCTGCAATCGGATCAGAAAACTATCTGAAGACCACGGATATCAATCCGGAGTTTCTGCTGTTGGTTGACGGCATGCACGATCATGAAGTCAGTCGCGATATCGTGCGTGCCGTACCGCCTCTCAACGACGCACTTCATGAGATAGACGAAGCACTGCTTACACGTTTCGAGGAACACGACAGACTCGCCAATGAATCCCAACGTCGTTTCCGTTTTGTCATCTTCGTCGCTGCCTGGGGCGGCACACTCGTTGTACTCGGCGCTCTTGCCCAGCTCGCTTATGTCGCACTCGATCTCCACACCGCTGCACACCGTGCAGAAAAGTTCTCGGCACTGCTTATCATCCTGACAGCTATCGGTGTGTTTGCCGGACTCAAAATTGCACAGATCGAGAACTGGCTTATCGACCGTTTCAAAGCCGAGCAGATCCGGTTGCTCAAGTTCCGCATGCTTCTTGATCCACGTATCTGGGGCAGCGCAGAAAAGCGGGATGCGTGGCGCAGGGAACTTCACACGCAACGCGATCAGATCCTCAGGGTGAATCAGGGGACACTTTCAGGCGAATCAGAGCGTGACGAAGTGCCTGCGCTTCCAACGCGTGAGGCATGCAGCGATATCACGCGCGATCAGCTTGTGGCGCTCGTCGATTACTACAGGAGCGCACGCATCGAGCCGCTGCTCCAGTACTTTACTGTCGCTGCACGCAGGAATCCCGCAAGCGTGGACCAGTCACGTCTTCTTCCGCTGGTGTTCAGCATAAGCATCATCCTTGCCGGCATACACGTCGCCATCGAGCAGGCGCTGCAGCGCCTGCCGCAATTCTTTGTTACGACAGAGTACGCGTGGGAAGCTTTAAGCATCGCGCTTGTTGCTACATCTGCTGCGCTCCCGATATTGTGGGCCGGGATGCGCATCTGGCGATCAACGCGCGAATCAACACGCAACGTCACGCGCTACGCAGCCCGCAAACACATGCTGGAGAACGAGCTCCCGAAGCTCAACTCATTGCATGGCTCTGACGCCGAACATGTACTCAGCCAGTTACAGACAATTGAGCTCGTCCTTGAATCCGATCAGCGCGCATGGCTGCGGTTGATGCGCGAAGTTGAGTGGTACGGCTAGCGCGCTTCGAGGTCCCTGACCCAGATGTTCCTGAACTTCACCGGATGCCCGTGATCCTGGAGTGAAAGCGGAAGCCTGTCCGGGTGCGCTTCGTAAGGCGGACGCACAGTGTGTGACGTCGGCCCGATAAGCGCAGCGTTGTCCTGAACAAGAACGCCGTTGTGAAAGACAGTGAAGCGTGCGGGCGCTACCACCTTCCCCGAGCTGTCAAAGCGGGGGCGGTGGAAAATTATGTCGTAGCTCTGCCACTCACCGGGCGGTCGCGATGCATTCACAAGAGGCGGATACTGCCCATACAGTGCGCCGGCCATCCCATCGGCGTAGGTGCGGTTCTCCCAGGAATCCAGGACCTGCAGTTCGTATCTCCCCATCAGGAAGACGCCACTGTTGCCACGGTCCTGATCGCTGCCACGTGGCGGCGATGGCGACATCCACTCGATGTGGAGTTGCACATCCCCGAAGGAATCCCTGGTTTCTATCCCTCCGGCACCGGCAACCACCTCGAAGGCACCATCCACGACACGCCAGCGCGCGGCGCGGTTGCCACTGTGCCACCGATCCAGCGATGAGCCATCGAA
>CAZDMG010000154.1:0-3729 GCA_964506655.1 uncultured Gemmatimonadaceae bacterium | reverse complement strand
AGTCAGAAGGTGGGACTGTCCACAGTGGATTCAACGACACCGTGGCAATATCTGGTACGGGCCCGGCTGGATTCCGGGTGGGTAACGGCGGTGCTTCCCGGTACCGCAAGCTCCTGGACTCCGGTGCCAGGCGACATAGTTCGTTATGTGGCCGTTTCGACTGTTAACCGACTCGGGGTCACCAGCGCTGTTGTGGCAGTAGAGTGGGGAGAGTAACCGTCGGCTGGCCGAAGATTCCCTGAAAAAGTTGGGTTTTCCCCTCAACGTCCACGGCACTCCGGACGTCTAACAGGCTGAAAGGTGGGTTTCACTTAGTGGTCGGTCCATGCATATAAAGCATTTGCCCTTTTTCTACAGGATAACTGACGGCATCCGGATTACCGCGCGCCCGGAATACATCCCCGAGCGATCGAATCCGATGCTTTTTCAGCACGTATTTGCGTACCACATCCGCATCGAGAACGTGAGCGACGACAGCGTGCAACTGCTGACCCGGAAATGGCTCATTCATGACGATGCCGCCGGTGACAGTGTGGTTGAAGGTGAGGGTGTAATCGGTGAGCAGCCTGTGCTCGACCCTGGCGATGTGCATGAGTATCGCTCCTTTTGCGTGCTGAAAGGTTCAACCGGCTGGATGCAGGGGAGCTATCGGTTTATGCGCAGCGACGGCTCGGATTTTGATGCCTATATTCCGAAATTCATACTGGAAGGCACCCCGCAGCTGGATCAGTTCAGCTGAACCACCGCTGAAGAGCGGCTGAATGACCGCTCGCCGAGCGAGTTTGCGATTCGCAATTGCGCACTGACGTAGTTGTTTAATCGCGGCCGGAGCAAGCACCGTCTCAGGCTGCCAGGATCATTCCACCCCGAAGACTGTATCGAACGGCGCGGTGAGGGTCTTGAAGGCCTGTGGCGAAAGCAGGTCCTCCACAAGGAGTGCCAGCAGCATCGCGAGGGCAGGCTCGGCGATTTCATCGAATTCCGGGTTGTCTGGGTCTCCCTCCGGGGCTGGCTGGGAAGTCGGACTGCCGACCTCACTGGCGGAAGGCCCGGTCCGGGTCGCTTCTCCGCTTCCTATGGCAACTGGCTCTGGGCCGCCCTGGGCGCCATCAGTATCGCTGGCCGGGCGTAGCCGCACGAGGCTCATAAATGGGCCGGCCACTGCGTCCCTAAGGTCCAGTCGACCGCTGTCCTCAAGTGTCGTAGCCAGCTCCGACTCAGCCCGCAGCCAGGAGTTAGTACCGGCAAAATGGCCAAAACGGTGGCAAACCGCCTCGTGTTCCTCCACCCCCAGGTTCGCGAGGGACACGAGGAACTGGCGCACGGAGGCGGTATTTGGACCGTAGAGATTGCTGCTGGATTCGGACATCAGCGGATAATTTGTGACGTTTTCAGGGGTCTGGCGGTTTGATACTGGTTGGACCGATATTTAAAATCTCCCACCAAATCAAGGCCCAAAGCTGAGTCCAAACCAGTCCACCGGAGCACATTAGTACATGGGGAAGCAGGACGCGATAGAACTCGAAGGCGTCGTAACGGAACTGCTGCCTAACGCGACGTTCCGCGTTACGATGCACAGTGGCCATGAAGTTCTCACAACACTTGCTGGTAATATGCGTCGCAATCGCATTCGTGTGCTTGCTGGCGATCGTGTAACCGTGGAAGTGTCGCCATACGACCTATCCCGCGGCAGAATTACGTTCCGACACAAGAACTGAGACTGCTCAGCCGGCAGACACTCAGTTTAGCGTGGGTTCAGCGTGGGTTCTGCAGCAGGAACCAGGCGACCGCAATTGCAACAGCGGTAATTCCGCCGCCGACAATAAGCCAGACGCGTGCACCACCGGACACTCTTGCACGCGGCCTGTCGAGCAATACTTTGCGCGGACGGGGATGCGTCTTTACCGCTGTAGATGAACCTGTAACAAAGACACTGTTCCGTGGTGTTTCCTCCTCTTCGTCGTTGTCATCACCGACGGCGCGGTGCGATTGAGAAGGGCTTGGCAGCACCACGGGAATCTCCCGCGACCTGTTGTTTGGCAGAACACCACGTGTTTGAGTCGGCCGTGTGAATTCCTGGCTTTCAGCGGGGAGGGCAGTTGTTTCACTGACTGCTGGCTCTTCCTGTGGTTCGCTCAGCGCGTGCGAAACCTCATCAGTAGCAGCTTCTTCAGTCAGTTGGGAGTGCGTTTCAGCAGCCGTTTGATCTTCGCCAACAGGAACAGGGTCATGCAGCATATCGTACTCGACTGCGAAGCCCAGAATTTCATCGATCCCGCTGTCGACCTGGTCGTCCGATGTTGCGTAAGCTGTCGGTTCAGCGACGGCACCGACTGGATCCGGACTTTCAATATCACTCAGCTCCAGCTCGCCAAACCCATCAAATATGTTCTGTGCGGGCAGCGCAGAAGTCTCCGCGTACGCACTATCAACCGGTGGATCAGCTAATTCAAGAGTGAGCCCGTCGTTATCGTCGAACGCTTCAACGGCTTCGCCGCCTGATTCCTGTGTCGCGCCGAGGGCGGTACCGTTACGCGACTCAATTATGCGCGTGAACAGATCCACAGCTGGTGTTACGGCGAGCCCAGCTGAGTCCAGCAGACCGTGTAGCCTGAGCACAAGCGGTTCAGCGGCGCCGTAGTTGCCGGCGGCGAGCTCCAGGTGCGCGGCATTTTCAACAAAAGTGAGCAGCTCGGCCGCATCTTCGCCGCAGCATGCCTCTGCGATTCCCATGGCCTGCGCTATATAGCTGCGGGCTTCGTCAAAGCGGCCGAGTGCAGTGCATACTGTCGCGCAGTCTGAGGCGACACGGGCAGTTGCGAGAGTATACCCCCAAAGCTGCTCACGCAGGAGCAGAGACGCCTGGGCTTCCTCCAGCGCTCCTTGCAGGTCACCGGCATGAAAACGTGCGGCAGCGAGGTTACTGCCCAGTACTGCATTGGCGCCGTCGCGTTCAGCTTCGTCGTCGAAAACGGCAACGGCCAGCGACTGCTGAGCGAGCGTGAACATACCGGCGGCCGCCAGCCAATCCCCTTCGCAGGCGCACTCCAGGCCGCGGAAGTTATGGCTCTGCCAATCGGTGTTTGGCAGTGTTTCGTTGTTGGCAGAGTTCGGTTCGTTCATCTGATATCTGGACGCTTGCTCACGGTGTGCGTCACCATAGTATGCCGGTACTGTAACAGTGAAACACAGCCGTGTCATGTACTGTCACAAATATCGCACGTTGACGCGGGGCGCAAACGGTATAGTTTCCTCAATGGGAGGGTTCCTTTAGCCTGCGGCAACGAGGGCTGTCAGCAAGGAATGTCTCCTGCCAGGTCGGTCTCCCATTCCCAACCCGCCCATGACCAGGATCCAGATACTTGCCTGTTTCGCAGTGATTGCTGTCGGCTGCAGCACGGACGACGGGAGTGTTGTTATTTCCGGAGACGTGGCGGGCCTCGATACACTTGCACTACGAGGGGATGCCATGATTGCCAATGCCGGCCGGCTCCCCGACGAGATGGATTCGCTACGCGCGATAGTGGAGGGTCGGGTTCCAGGTGTGACGCCTCTTCCCCGCGAATCGATCGTTACTGCCTCCGCTGGTACACTGGCAGGAGCAAGCGAGCCACCCACCACGGGCGGTGCTGCTCTCACGGTACGTGCCCAGGCCCGGGGTGATTCCATGGCTCGCGCTGCCGCTGAGCGCTACGCCTCAGGAACCAGCAGTGCCAGTGCACGCTCGCG
>CAZDMG010000153.1:0-3854 GCA_964506655.1 uncultured Gemmatimonadaceae bacterium | reverse complement strand
GGCGAGCGCCAGGTTGTTGTTGGCGATTGTGATTTTCCCGAGTGTTTTACCAGGTGCTCGAGTACCTGGACACGCAGCCACGGCTTCACCAACCCCGTCGAAGCCAGTCACCCCCGATTGCCCTGCCGAACCACCACATATGCTCCATGAAGAGAGATACCTGGACATATGTGGACTCCTTGGTCCGACAGGGCTTCACCCTATCAGGAAGGTCGAATCAATACACTACGGCAAATATCAGGTTCCCGCAAGCGCAACGCACCAGCCACTTTCCATTTTTCAACGCGCTGTGCACTTCATGCATCACATGATGTGTGAGTCACCAATCCCCATCACACCAACAGTTTACGCCGCTGCCTCTTCCAATCTCTCTGCCGCTGCCAATGTCTCCAGATAACGCGCAAATATCTCCGGTACCTCGTCAAACGACTTGATCTGGTGAAGCTGACGCCTCAGATCCGCTGAGTTCCAAAGCCCCTTCACGTACCACCCGAGGTGCTTCCGGAACTCAATCGCCGCGCCTTCGGGGTCGATATCGTACTCCTGCACCATACGCACATGGTCCAGCGCAACCGCAAACCGCTCGGCCACGCCCGGAGTCTCTGGCATCTCTTCACCACTCAAAAGCGCCCTCACCTGCCGGAATATCCACGGCTGGCCAAACGATCCCCGCCCGATCATGATCCCGTCGCAACCGGTGTGCTCATACATGCGGACCGCGTCCTGAGCCGTCTTGATATCGCCATTCCCCAGCACCGGCACGCTCACCGCTTCCTTTACCCTGGCGATCTCGTCCCAGTTGGCAGTCCCGGAATACATCTGTGTCCTTGTCCGGGCGTGCAGCGCAATCACCCTGGCGCCCGCGTCCTGCACCCTGAGTGCGATTCCCACTGGGTCACGCATCTCCTCGCTCCAGCCGCTTCGGATCTTGGCTGTAACCGGAAGCGGCGTGGCGCGCGATACCGCACGAATGATCTCCTCCACCAGATCCAGGTCGCGGAGACAGCCGGAACCGCCGTTCCGCCGTACCACCTTCTTGACCGGGCAGCCAAAGTTGATATCGACAAAATCCGGCTCAAAAAGCTCGGTAACCAGCGCCGCCGCCTCGCCCATGGCTGCTGGGTCGGATCCAAAGATCTGGACCCCAACGGGGCGCTCAGCCTCCCTGAAACGCAGTTTCGAGATGGTCGATGGGTTCTCCCGACGGATACCCTCCGCCGACAGAAACTCCGTCACTACCACGTCTGCGCCATGCGCGTGGCACAGGCGCCTGAAGGGGGATTCGGAGACCCCAGCCATCGGCGCCAGATAGAGCGGCACACTGTGCCTAAGCTCAAAGGGAAACTTCTTACTCTCGCTCACCCTCCAACTTAGCCGAACCGGGATTCGGCTGCAACGCAACCCTTTTGGTGAGGGGGTACCCGGAGTTATCATCACAGTTCTATGGAACTACGCGAGTTCTTTTCCCAAGATGCGGTCCAGCTCGAACTTCAGGGCACGACCAAGGACGAAATCCTCAAGGAGCTGATCGCGCTCCTGGGGCTCGACGAAAAATCCGAGGGCATGCTTTTCAAGATGCTCAAACGCCGTGAGAACTTAGGTTCAACAGGGATCGGACGCGGAATTGCTATCCCGCACTGCCGCTCCCTCGTTGTGAACCGGCTCCGCGTTGCATTCGGTCGCAAAAAGGACGGAGTCGATTTCAAGGCAATCGACGACAAACCGGTCCACTTCTTCTTCCTGATTGTCGCACCTCCTCTCGAGGTCTCCAATCAGTACCTCCCAGTACTCGGCAAGATTGCCCAGTTCTCAAAAGAACCCGATGTACCGGGCAAGCTGCTGGGAATGAGCACGCCTGCTGAGTTCATGGCGCTGCTCGAAGCGAAGAAGATCTGACGCTACAGAAGTTTTAAGCGCTGACAAGGCGCGGTGCGTTCCAGAAGTTTCCGCTGTAACTGCAAGATCTGACGCTATAGAAGTTTTAAGCGCTGACAAGGCACGGTGCGCTCCAGAAGTTTCCGCTCTACTGCGGGATCTGAAAACTCACTGAGAGCCAACACTCTCTGGCGCGCGTTCGTCGTCTATGCGAACGCGCGCGATATCGCGACTGAGCCTTATATACGCACGCATCGTCTGCAATATCGCTGCAGCTGCAAGGCCGGCAACAAGGCCCCACCATAACCCGCGCTCACGCAGCCCGGTCTTAAAGCCCAGGTAAAGGCCGAGTGGCATGCCAACTCCCCAGAACGCGACCATGTGAAGTATCGCGGGTATCCGCGTATCGCCTGTTGCACGCAACACGCCGTTGGTGACTGCCTGCGCACCGTCAAATATCTGGAAGACACCAGCGAGTGGAATAAGACCGACCGCCACCATAAACGTTGCGGTCTCGGTTGTGTAGAAACCTGCCAGAGTATGTGGGAACGCTATAAAGACAGCAGCGCTCAGTGACATGAAGGCAACACCGCACGCTATCGCAGCTGCGGCGTCGCGTCTCGCAGTTTCCATATCGCCACGACCAATTGCACGACCAACAACTGCCGCTGCCGCACTGCCTATTCCCAGTGGCACCATGAACGTCAGCGCCGCCATGTTGAGTGCAATCTCGTGCCCTGCAAGTGACGCAGTGCTCATCCAGCCCATCAGTACCGCAGTCACACCGAACGCAAAACTTTCAAAGAACCACATGACACCAATAGGCACACCGATCCATGCAGTGCGCCCCAGCGCTACGCGGTTGAATGCCTGCCTGCTCCACGGCACAAGCGCAGGCTTGATAAGAGGCCATGCGAGGTAAGCCAGCATCGCGCCCATGAACCAACCCGACACAGCTGTAGCTATACCGGCACCCTTTACACCCAACGCGGGCATCCCAAGCTTGCCAAAGATGAACACCCAGTTGGCCGCGATATTCACGACGTTGGCGAGCAACACTGCTACAACCAGTGGCCGTACCGGTCCCATTGCCTGCAGCGTCTGCCTCATAACGACGAAGTACATGAACGGCAGAATACCCAGCAGACGACGTCGTACATACTGCGCAGTCGGCACAATTACTTCATCAGGCTGATTCAGTGCCGACATTACAAACTCGCCAGGCACCAGCAAAAGCATTACAACGACAGACACGATTGTAGCGAGCACAACACCGCGCTGCACGCCGAGTGCAACGGCACGCCTGTCCCCTGCCCCGACGGCCTGAGCAACGACCGGGTCGAGCGCAAGTAAAAGCCCCATTCCCAGTGCTGAGATGTTATAAACGTAGAAATTGCCGAGCCCAACGGCTGCAATCGCAGCACCACCAAGCCTGCCTACCATAAGCGTATCGGCGACTCCCATTCCCTGGAGTCCGACATTTATAAGCACTATTGGCGCGGCTATACGCGCCATTTCACGCAGGTCGGTTGCGAACGACTTCATCACAGGAAATCTACGCATATACAACACGTACAGCTGAGGCCGGTATGATAGTCTGCGAATGCGGGTATTGCCTGTACTCTTGACATATCCTACACCCGGCCCTGAACGTTCAGGGAGATGTACCGTCCCACCTTTCTATCCGGTTGCCTGTGTGTTTTCCTGGCCGCCGCAACAACAACCATCGGCTGCGGCAGTTCAGATGGTCAGTCCGGAGACTATCCGGGTACACAGGCTGATATCTTCGCCGTCACATGCGCCCGCTGCCATGGAGTAAATGGCACCGGTGGAATCCCCGGCGCAGACGGTACACCAGCACCCCGCAATTTCCACGACACGCTCTTCCAGAAGACGCGCACCGACGACGATATCCGGAAGACAATCATAAATGGCAAAGGCGGCGTTATGCCGTCGTTTGGGAAGACTTTCAGCGATGA
>CAZDMG010000152.1:0-3890 GCA_964506655.1 uncultured Gemmatimonadaceae bacterium | reverse complement strand
TCTTCCATATCGAAACCATTGTGCAGATAGAAGCGGTCGTCTTCCGATGCCAGCACTGCCCGCTTGAGTGCGGGTGCTATTGCGTCGTCGTTGATAACAGTGCGGGTCGGGAACACCGGCCGCTTACCTTCGACCAGGCGGTGTGCAGCACGCTGGAGCATCAGTGACGTAACAGGCGGCTCGACAACTCTTAATAGCGCAATAACCGGAATCGGTGCAAAAAACAGAAAGAGCGCCAGGTAAAGCCCATACCTGAGGAGCCTTCTTACGCCGGCCCACTTGAAGCGCCTTGCGCCTTTGCGCCAGCTTCGGGGCATTGCCGTGTCAGGGTTCGCGGAGGTGTTCCGGTGTATCCGGTGGTTGCCTGCGCCACCGTCTGTGCTGCCAGAAGTA
Source organism: uncultured Gemmatimonadaceae bacterium (assembly GCA_964506655.1). Classification (GTDB taxonomy): domain Bacteria; phylum Gemmatimonadota; class Gemmatimonadetes; order Gemmatimonadales; family Gemmatimonadaceae; genus Gemmatimonas. Next base: position 3,497 of record CAZDMG010000152.1, on the reverse strand, counting down.
TTGCTCCGGGAAGCGGCGTACGTACGACTCCAGCATTTGAGTGAACGTCAGCACTATGCGATCGGTGTCTGCCTCACGGTCGTCGGTGACTTCCACCGGTACCGGTTCGATGAACATCCTGTACGTGCCACCGGGCTGGCGTATTGCCACAGCGAAAAGGACGGGTACACCGAAGCGGAGCGCGAATACAGCAGGCCCACGTGGGGTCTTTGCAGGCCGTCCAAAGAATGGCACAAAGGTACTGGCCAGCCCCAGTGCGTCGTGGTCTGCTACAAACACAACAGCCCGTCCTTCGCGAAGGGAGCGCGGTGTACGCCGGACTGCATCTTTGTCGTGGATGACAACCATGCCGACCTCCTGGCGTGTCCGGTTGACGTAGCGTTCAAAGATCGGGTTGGCCATGCCGCGTGCGACGGCATCGAGCGGGATACCGCGTGCAGCGACATAAGCACCTCCCAGCTCCCAGTTGCCTATGTGCCCTGTAACCAGGATGACACCTTTGCCGAGCGCGAGTGCTTCTTCGAGGTGTGTCCATCCTTCCGGTTCTCTGAAGCGTGCAAGCAGTTCGTTGCGCGGTGTTCCGGGGAGGGTAGCGGCCTCGATGGAGGTGCGCCCGAAGCTGTCGTAGGAACGGCGCGCGATGGTGTGAACCTGCTGAGGTGTCAGGTCAGGGAACGCTGCTGCGATCTGCCTTTCGACGACACCGCGCCGGATGTTGAACGGCCGATATGCGAGCCGTGCAATAATCCCGCCGAATGCACTGGACCATCTCCATGGCAGCAGTCGTAACAACGCAATCGCAGTGCGTGCCAGCGCGTATTCGACGCGATGCATAACTGTGGGGCTGCGCTGGTCCTTGGTGTCCATCTCTTGGTGCGGGGTACGGTACGATTGACGGTGTTCGTTGCGCGGTGTTCGTTACGCGATACGCGAAATGCGCAGGGTGATAAAAACTGAAGCCGCACCATTCGGCGCGGCTTCAGCATTTACCCTTGCGGTTCAGCTCAGTTGGTGAGCATAACCAGCACGCGACGGTTGGTAGCGCGGCCGTTGTCCGTGGTGTTCGGAGCAATCGGGTCCAGCTTACCAGCTGTGCGGGCTTCGATACGTGAGGCAGCGACACCCTTCGAAACGAGGTATGCCTTTGCCTGATCGGCACGATCCTGACCGAGCTTCTCGTTGTAACGCTCGCTGCCGATACCGTCGGTGTTACCCGTGACGGTGATGGTGCGGTTGGCGTTAGACGGGTTGGTCAGCGTTTCAGCGATCTGATCGAGGATCTTCTTGCCTTCGTCTGTGATGTCAGACTTGTTGAAGGCGAAGTGGATGGCACCAATCACGATCGGCGAAGCAGGCGCAGTCGCTGTGGGGGCAACGCGAATTGTGTCGATGCGTGTCTGATACACGGTGTCGCGTGTGGTTACACGGACTGTATCGTACTGAACACGCGGACGCGGCTCGTTGAGGAAGAAGCCAACGCTGAGTCCGGCCTGTGCATGCATATTGAAATGCGTGGCGCGCGGTACAGGCTGTGCATTCTCTTCAGCCGGTGTGTTGTACTGACCGATCGCCTCGAAGCGGGCAGAGATACGGTCGTTGAGGTTGGCGCGGAGGCCAACAAGGCCCTGCGGGCCACCGGCACGTGGTGCAACCGTGCGGACGCGGCCGTAGGAATCGTAGCCGTAGCCACCGCCAAGCATCAGGCGCATGCGGTCACCCAGAGGGGCGTTCCACAGAAGACGGTACGACCAAAGTGGGTGGCCCACCTTGTTGAGCGTATCGTACTTCACGTGCGTTACGTTCATATCGCCGTAGCTGAGATCCATTTCAAGCATGACGTTACGAAGCACGTAGATACCGGCCCGCCCGCCGCCTGCAACGCCGGCATCAAGACCGACTGTATCTGCAAACTTGCTGAAACGACCAAAGGCCCCGATCTCAACTGCTCCCTGGCGCTGGGCCTGGGCAGTGAGTGGGAGGATTGCGACGATTACTGCTGTGACAAACTTACTGATATTACGCATAGTCTCCTCGTTTAAGTGACAACTGCTCCTGGACGAACAATCGTTGCCGCATTTCACCCGGTGTTGCCGTATAATCCGTGACGGCCGGCAACATCGGTCGGATGGCCAACCTTAGGCCCCCGGTCCAGAATACCTGTGAAACGACGCAGATCCATTAAAGTTACCCACACTTCATTCAGTTGCAACAGTGAGATGGTCACAAATCTGCTGTTTTATGAGATTCTCTGTAGCAAGGTAGCAGGCAAGCGTGTCACGGATCACTGAACTCCCATCGGATTTTCCCGGGGTGGCGGCTGCGGCCCGGGGAGGAGCGCGCTTGGTACGCTCCGGGTTGGTCGCCAATTCTGTACTGACCGTTGTCAAACTGGTGGCCGGCCTGCTTGGGAACTCTTACGCCCTGGTGGCTGATGCCATAGAGAGCGCAACCGACATGGTGGGCTCCCTCCTGGTCTGGGGAGGGCTCCGGATAGCCAGCCGGAACCCGGACGAGCGGTACCCGTTCGGCTACGGCAAGGCGGAACCCATTGCAGCGGCAGCCGTTGGAGCTCTGATGCTCGGTACAGCAGGGGCCATCGTCATCAAGGCCATCGGGGAAATAAGGGTTCCTCACTCGAAGCCGGCAGCATGGACTCTGGTAGTGCTCGCGCTCGTGATCCTGCTCAAGGAGTACCTGTACCGGCGGAGCAGGGCAGCGAGCCGGCGCAACGGGAGCGTTGCGCTGGAAGCGGATGCATGGCACCACCGGTCGGATGCGTTCACCTCCCTCGCCGCTTTCACCGGGATCAGTATCGCGCTGATCGGTGGTCCACGATGGGCGCAGGCGGACGCATGGGTGGCACTCGTGGCAGCCTTTGTCATTGCCGTCAACGGCGGTGGGCTTATCCGGATTTCCACCCGCGACCTGATGGACCGCGCACCGGAACCCGAACTCTACTCCATCGTCGGCGAGGCAGCACTCAGCACACCCGGGGTCCTTGCAATCGAGAAAACGAAAATCCGGAAGTCAGGGATAGAGCATTTTGTCGATATACACGTGCAGGCGCTGCCGAGCATGTCGCTGCGCGACGCACATAACCTCTCTGGACGTGTGAAATACGCTATAAGAGAGGCCGTGCCGACTGCTGCCGGTGTGCTGATTCACATGGAACCGTTCGAGCCCGGGAGTGAAAAGCACGGTCAGGACTCGGCGCCGCCTGAAAATAAGAGTAAGTTGCTGGGGAGCTTGTCACATGAAAACCAGGACCTCAACGCACGAATGGAAGAATGACACCGACTCCGAAGTTCTCTGTTCTTGATCAGGCTGCATGCGAAAGTGTGCTGGCGTCACAGCACGTCGGGCGCATGGCGTATACGTTCCGCGATCGCGTGGATATCGAGCCGTTGCATTACGTGTTTGCAGACGGCTGGCTTTATGGGCGCACTGCTGAAGGGACAAAGTTGCACACGCTTGCGCATCACCCGTGGGTGGCCTTT
>CAZDMG010000151.1:0-4244 GCA_964506655.1 uncultured Gemmatimonadaceae bacterium | reverse complement strand
GCCGCGGTCCGCCACCGGTGTAGTAGCCATTGCTGACGTAACCACTGAGCAGGAGACCACCTGTCTTTCCGGTGTCATCGGTATCCATGAGACGGATGGTTCCCCGTGCCTGTACATCCTTGCGCTGGTCGCCGGGAGCATTGCTGTACCCTTCACCGTTGAAAACACCTGCCTGGAACTGGTACTTGTCCTTCTGCCAGCTACCGTCAACACCGAACCCGAAGTCGGAAGATGTAATGAAACCTGCCCGCTCCATGGGGATTGTACCCTGCATACGGTAACCCCAGACGTTCTCTTCGAAGTCGTTCCAGGTCGTGTGCACAAGACCCATCTTGTATGTCAGCGCTGAGTTCTCCGGCTTCCACGATGCGAAAGCATACTTGAGTCGGAATGTCTGCTGGTTTGATGAAGCCCTGCGTGAGTCAACGTCGATCGTGACTTGTGTCTGCACTCCACCGGCAAACTTCCCGAGTGCACGTACGTATGCACGTGTCACATCAAAGTTGTTGCCGTGCCCGACAGGCGTCAGTGACGAATCTGCGCGGAGTTGGTAGGAGTACTGACTGTAGATGACGCCTGTGAGTGTCACCGAAGGAGCCTGCGTCTGTGCCGCAGCACTGCCTGCACTGCCTGCTGCAAAGAGCAGCGCTGCTGCACTGCGTCTTATTGATTTCTGCATGTGATCTCCACCTGCCCTTCTGTTTTGACTGCCTCCAGGGAGCGGGAGGGCGGCAGGAGGAACCCGACCATCACCTGGATGCCTCCAAGTATTGGCCGGTCAGATCACGCCATTATCTCATGTTTGTCACAGTATTGTCACAAAGACAGTTCAACGCTCGTCCGGGAACCAGCAGTGGATGACAGTCCCCTGGCCAGGCTCGCTTTCGGCCCATACACGGCCGCGATGCGATTCAACCTGATGCTTTATGATGGATAGCCCGAGCCCGGTACCACCGTCAGCGCGTTGACGTGACTGATCCACACGGTAAAACCGCTCGAAAATTCGCGGCAGGTGCGCAGTCGGGATTCCGCTGCCGTTGTCCTGGATGGAGAGCAGGATCCCGCCATCCTGTGCCGCACTGCGAACTGTAATTGCGCCAGTTTCGCCGATGTGACGCAGCGCATTGTCGAAGAGGTTGCTGAACAGCTGCCGTACAGTCTCAGAATCTGCATACACACTGCGTGCATTGTCTGCAAGGTTTACTGTCAGTGTCGTATTCCTGGCCTGTGCATGGCTTTCAACCAGTTCCCAGGACGCCTGGGCAGCATCTGCTATATCAACATCCGCGGGGTTGGGGATCCAGCGACCGGACTCAATCCGCGAAAGATCGAGGAGTTCATCCACGAGCTGATGCATACGCTGGGCATTGCTCAGGATTGTAGCCATGAACTGAGTTCTGGTTGCAGCATCCATTTCATCCATATCAGAGTGCAGCGTTTCGGCATAGCCGACAATGGATGTCAACGGTGTCCGCAGTTCGTGAGAAGCGTTAGAGATGAAATCCCTGCGCACGTTCTCCAGTCTACGCAGCTCAGTGAGATCGTGCAGCACAATCAACACGCCCTCTGCCTCGAATGGGTTTGCATTCAGCAGCAGGATGTAATCACCAACGGCAAACTCCATATCGCGGATGGGCTCACCTTGAAGCAGTTGCCTGATTGCTTCATTTACAACTTCATTTGCAGCTACGTCCCGGAAAATCAAAGGAAGCGCGGGTAGCTCTGCCTCGGCATCGAATCCCAGCAGATGCCGGGCCGCAGGATTCGCGAGTGTAATGGTACCCTCCAGATCCGCTGCCATCACGCCTTCACTCATCGCTTCAATCAGTGCGGCTGCGCTCCGCTGGCCATGCCGGAGCCGCGAAAGGCTACCGCCGATCTCGCCATCCAGCAGTAGTATCGCCTCGACAAGGCTGTCAATCTCCGGAGTGCCGGTGGTTTCTATCTGCGGCACCTCGCCGCGTGCAATGCGTCGTATTGCTTGCCCCGCCGTATCTATCGGACGCGTCACCCAATGCCGCGTCAGCATTACTGCCAACAATGCTACCAGCAACACCAACCCGGACAATAGTGCGACCACCACCGAAGGGCTGTCGCTCACTATCAACCGGAACACAGCGAACGCAAGCAACACAACTCCCGCGCCGGCGAGAGCCATACGGACCGTAAGTTTCATCCCCGACCCGGGTCTCTCCCGGACGCTCTGAATCGGTATCCCATTCCGCGCACTGTCTCAATCAGCTGACCAGCAGCACCAAGTTTCGTGCGCAGACGCTGCACATGCATATCCACGGTGCGCGTCATGACGTCAGGGTTGGAATCCCACACTGTTTCCAGCAGCCGCGTACGCGACTGCGGTCGCCCTTGCCGCTCAAGCAGAATCAGGAGCAGCTTGTATTCAGTCGCTGTCAGTGTGACTTCGGTTCCATCTACAAGCACGCGCTGCGTCGCCTTGTCGATCATTACCGGCCCTGATGTAACAGTGGACCCACCAGCAACCGGCGGCGCATGGAGCCGGCGCAGCAGTGCACCGACCCTCAGAACCAATTCGGCAGGCGAGAAGGGTTTGGTCAGGTAATCATCAGCGCCCAGTGTCAGTCCGCGAATACGGTCAGGTTCGTCGCGTCGCGCTGTGAGTAAGATGACACCGACATCGCGTGTGTCCTCACCTTTGCGAAGCTCGGCAAGGACTTCGTGCCCGGAAAGCCCGGGGAGCATGAGGTCGAGTACGATTACATCCGGACGCTCCTCACGGGCTGCTTTGAGTGCCTGTGGACCGCTGGCGGCAGTGGAGACCCGGTAACCAGCCTTGGCCAAATGATATGCAACAAGAGCAGTAATGTCGCTTTCATCGTCCACTACAAGGATCCGCTGGGCTTTGAGCTCCAGGTCGGAAGATGTATCAGTCATCAGTTATTGGATTTGCGAAGGCGATGAACGCTGACGGGATCCAAAGATCCCGGCGTCGCGCGTCATTGAAACTGGCCATACTGGCAAGTGCCCGGCAAGGTGTGACTGCTACGGAACGGCGGAGCATTGCACGGTTCCCACGGTGCCAACCGGCCCGACCAGGCAAAAACTGCCAGTTTAGATTGACTGTCATGACTCAGTTTGTCGTTCTGGAAGCAGCTGTCCGCCGCGACGGCGAAAATCCGATTTTCCGCTCAGTATTGTTTGCAGCAATGTTCGCTCTGTGTACAGCCGCAGTGCACGCACAGCCACGTTCTGCCGCCGGCACTCAACAACGTCCTGCCACGGCAATCCAGGTGGTCTTCGATAACGACTTCATGGGTTATCATGGCACGAAGGCGCCGCCCGACTACGACTATACGAGTGGCATCGCAATCCGAATGGCATGGAACCGCGCTCCGCGATTCCTGCACGAATTCACAGGTGTCGAAAGGTCATGCGGCGCCCCGGCCGCGCATACGGACGGCTGGTGCGTCTCCTCGATGCTCACACTGGGTCAGGAGATTTATACACCCAGGATCGACTCGGTTTCACCGGTGCCTGGTGAGAGACCATACGCTGGCTGGCTATATGCGGGAGGTGGTGCGCGACTTGTCCGACAGGGGCGCGTATTGGAAGTTGGGCTTACAGCTGGCCCAACCGGAGCGCCCTCACTCGCTGAAGCCGTACAAACCAGAATGCACCGGCTTTTCGATGCCAGGCAGCGACTCGGCTGGGCACATCAGCTACCAGCGCGCGCCGGCGTGATGGCTTACCTAAGTGACAATTGGTCGCTGCCGGTTACAACCGGCGACTGGCAGAGCGCACTGAACGCCTCGTGGAACGCGAAAGCCGGGAACATACACAACTCACTGGGTACAGCAGGGAGTGTGCGTTTTGGCAGGGCATACGGTGAGGTGGAGTCGCCAATTGCACGTGCAGGTGGTGAAAGCCAGAGTGTATGGGTGCAGCTGGGTGCCGGCGCAGACTATGTAGCGTATGACTTCTTCATCGACGCGAAGCCTCATGGTGCTGCATCGGCGCTCAGCCGGAACAGGTGGGTGGGAGAAGCGACCTTTGCTGCGGGGGTGCAGCTGAGCTTCGGTGCGGTCGAGTACAGGGCAGTGTTGCGCAGCCGCGAGTACACCACGCAGCTGGATCCGCACTCATACGGCTCGATCCGGGTGACGCTGCTAAGGTGAAGGAGCAGTCTTAAGCCCTGGTACCCGGGGTTGTGAACATCAGGAAATAGCAGTGGATTCCTGATGGTGATAGCTGGACTTGCAATCGCGGGG
>CAZDMG010000150.1:1650-4379 GCA_964506655.1 uncultured Gemmatimonadaceae bacterium | reverse complement strand
CCGCATCCGCACTCCGGGATACGGTCCTGCTGCCGGTAACTCCGGCATAGTCCGAATCGATATGGCATCGGACAGCTCCGGGAACTCAATTCCACCTGGCATCTCCAGTGGACGTTTGAGCAACGATCTGTATTCATGATCCGCCTCGCTCCCCATAGAACTCTGGCCGCCAATATTGGTGTTGTTTTATAGGCATCCACCGCACACCTGCGCTATCGCAGGAATCAAGGGAGTGGGAGGGTACACCTGCCCCTGAGCTGTACCTCGTGGCGGGTGCTGATCCGTCCGTGACACGCCTAAGACGTACCGCAGGGCATGTTACCAAAGCAGAAAGAGCCGGGCGGCAGAATCTCAAAAAACACGGCATTGCTGTCGTCGTATTCCGATGCATGCTGGGATGGCGGAACTCGCTCATAGCACACGTGCAAAAGGAAGGAAACCTTTATGGAAGGAGTGGATATGAGGCCGGCAACAGCAATGCTGTCAGCACTACATCGTCTCGAACTCTTTTCCACCTACCTAATAATTACACGCGGCCGACGTTGTTGTCAATAGCCTGGGGCAAGTGTGTAGAACAAGAATGAAATGCCCTCCGTCTTACACCATACGGAAAACCCTCTCGGTTGATCGCGGAGACCTTTTCCTTCGGTCTCGCCAGGCGCGGAGACAATGGGCTAAAGGGAAGCGTCCAGAGTTCACCCCCTCCGGATTAACACTGGGCCACGCGGAGTGACCCATCATTCTGCTCACGCCCCATGCCCAGAGGGCGTGACAACCTGTAAACTGTACCGGGTTTACAGGAGACTCCCCGGCGTGAAAGTTTGGGGCTGTGATTGATAAAGATACCTGGGTATTCACCTGAGCTCCGGGAGCGGATGGATCGTATGGATTACGAGCAGCTTAAGGAGCATGGTTCCCAGTGGGAGGCCATAGGGGCGAGGTCCTCAAAGATCGAGTGTTCGGCCCAGACCTTCAGCAGCCGGGCCAGGCGTGACGGGATCAAGGCCGGCAAGCGGCCCGGAGTTTCATCGCAAGGGGCACAAATGTTTGCGCCGTGGCCTGACGTAACATGTGTTGGTTCGCTCCCTCCCCAGTGAAACGCATGCGGGATTGTGCTAAACGGATATCAGGCATACTGCTCAACCTCGTTCTGTTGTTGAGCATTATTCCGACGTTGGTATACGGGTTGCTCGTGTGGATCTACCTCGACAATGTGAACTTCAGTTTGGAGCTTAGCCTTGACGGTCTGAACTATTCGATCACTGCACTTGTAGTGTGGCATGTCTTCGTCTGGGAAATGCGAATAAAGATCAGGCGCCAGTGGAAGTTGTTTCTGATCCGGGCGACTAAGGCAATTTGGATGTGCTCGGCGGGGCTCATTCTGATTCTGTTCTCACAACACCACACGCCACCCCGTATTATTGCGTTCATGGTTCCATTCATCATCGGTGGTGCGGTATATGCCGGACTGAGACACCTGTTTGCACCGCGTTACAGGATATGAGCATCAGAAGGAATAAGCCCGCTGGTCGCGTTAGACGTGAACCTGGTAACGCACTTAATATTGTGCTTCTGCTACTTGTCACTCCGGCACTCATGTTTGCGCTTCTGGCATGGATTTACCGAGGTCGTCCAGAGTTCAGTCTGGTCACTTTATTACCAGGCCAATTGTTCGTCATAGGCGCACTCGTGTTCTGGCACATCTTCGTGTGGGAACACGTGATAAAAATCCGACGTCAGTGGGTACTATTCCTTGTAAGGGCAACAAAGGCAGCATGGATGCTCTCGATTTTTGGCGCATTCGCCACCTCCAACAACTCCGATATGAAACTGCGGTATCCAGTTTTCATATCCAGCGTTCTCTGTTGCGCTGTGATCTACGCCTGGCTACGACACTTTTTCGCTCCGCGCTACCGTATATAGGCTACTGCAAACGTATGCATCAATGAAACGCGCGGTTGCCCTGACCAAGCACACACTCGGCATTCTGTTAAACCTATTGTTGCTGTTGGGAGTGGTACCAACGCTGACAGCAGGGCTACACCTCTGGATCCGTGACGGACGCCCCGACTTTAACCCGATGCACAGCCTTGATGGTTTAAACTATACGCTTGCCGCGCTTGTCGTCTGGCACATCTTTATATGGGAGCCACGTATCAAGATCAGACGGCAGTCGATATTGTTTCTTGTACGAACGGCTAAGGCGATATGGATATGTTCGTCTGGATACGTTCTCATTTACTCTTCAGTTGGCCAGATGCCTCCGCGTGTTGTCCTCGTCGTCATTTCTTTTGTCGCAGGAAGCGCAGTGTACGCCATGTTGCGCGGGCTCTTTGCACCACGCCACCGTATATGAAACGTATGGTCAGCCGTGCCGTACGCGCACTTGGCGTACTTTTAAATTTCGCCATGCTTACGGTTATCATTCCGACACTTCTGTACGCACTGCTGGAGTATATCTATCTCGGCCGCCCAAAGTTCCAGGCAGAAGCAGCAGCGTATGGGGTATTCACGGGCGCGGTTACCCTTGTATTCTGGAACATGTTTGTATGGGAGCATACCATAAAGATTCGCAATTCATGGGCACTATTCCTTGTGCGGACCATCAAGGCGGCGTGGGTGTTCGCCGTCTGGGTGTGGTTCACAATGTCTTCGAACTTCGACATGCCGTTTCGCACCCCAATATTCCTTGCCAGCATTCTGAGCGGTGCGTTGGTTTACGCCGGGTT
>CAZDMG010000150.1:0-1640 GCA_964506655.1 uncultured Gemmatimonadaceae bacterium | reverse complement strand
ACCGTATATGAGCAGAGCCGGGTCTGACCAGTACTGCCCCACCCCGACCTGCCGTACTACGCACCCTTGAGTGCGTAACTCTTGCCATCATGGACGACATGCCCGAAGCCGGTGTGCGCGTCATGCTCAAAAATCGCCAGCCAGCCGCCGTTCACGACGTCTGCAAGCGTGGACCGCTTGGACTCCAGTGTTACCAACGGCTCCACGTCGTAACCCATGATCCAGGGGAGCGGCAGATGGTGGGCTGTCGGTACCAGGTCGCCCAAAAATATTGCAGTCTCGCCCGCAGACTTTATGATCACGCTCTGGTGATACGGAGTGTGCCCCGGCGTAACCCGGAGCCCGATCCCTGGCAGATACTCCATGTCTCCCTCTACCAGCTCCAGCCTGCCAGCAGCTGCAATCGGCTCCCAGTTGGGGGGGAAATAGCTGGCCGCTGTACGCTCATTTGTATTCGTGGCGTAATCCAGCTCCCCCTTCTGCACCACATAACGCGCGTTCGGAAAAGCAGCAAGCACCTCGCCACCTTCGTTGCGCCACGTGTTGCCGCCCGCGTGATCAAAGTGCAGATGGGTATTGAGGACAGTAGTGATATCTTCAGGTGCAAAGCCTGCTGCCCGAATGCCGTCTTCCAGCATAGTGCGACCACCGGAGCCAGCGTTCTCTATGCCATAGATATCGTGGAACTTGGGCGTCTCCTTGTTGCCGGAGCCTGTGTCCACCAGAATCAGTCCGCTGTCATGCTCAATCAATAGACAGCGCATCCCCATCGGGATCCGGTTCTTTTCATCAGACGGGAGACGACGCGACCAGAGTGTCTTGGGCACCACACCAAACATGGCACCACCATCCAGTTGCTGCCCTCCAGCCTGTATGGCGTGAACCCTGACCCTGCCTATTGTCCGCGTCTCAAGAAGTGGCGTCGGTGCACTCATTCGCTCTTATCCTCAGTTACTGTATTCCGGGAGGCCCGCGACCTGCCACGGTTGCGTGTGCGGGGCGCAATCAACGCTTCCAGCTGCTCCCACTGCTCTACACCCCGATCGGCGGCGACATCCAGCAGCCGCAACAACAGTTGTGCAGTTGCGACAGCATCACCCGCCGCGCGATGCCTGTTGTTAACCTCTATCCCAAGATAGCGGGTGACGCTATCGAGTGAGCGACGCGGCAGTTCCGGCAGCAGCGCTTTGCTCAGCCGGATGGTACAGATGGATGGTCCCTGCAAAGGAAACCCATCGGCACGTTCCAGCTCCGCCGACACAAAGCCCCAGTCGAATCTGGCGTTGTGCGCTACAAACACCTTGTCCATAAGAGTAGACCGCACGCCCTCGGCCAATTCCGGGAACACCGGCGCCGTTCGCACCATCTCGTCACTGATATGCGTCAGTGCGGTGATCATCGGGGGGATGAACCGCCCGGGATTAACCAACTGCTCGTAGACGTGGGTGATCTCGCCCCGGTCTACCGTGACGATGGCGATCTCCGTTATGCGATCCCCAGTTGAAGGGCTGGTACCGGTCGTTTCGACATCCACCACAGCAAAGGCCAGCTCGTGGAGAGGCTGACTTTTCAGGGTGAGAAATGGCTCATCTGTTGGCACGGCACAAAGTTAGCACCGGGCCACGTCTGGAAAAACGGTG
>CAZDMG010000149.1:0-4571 GCA_964506655.1 uncultured Gemmatimonadaceae bacterium | reverse complement strand
CGATACCGGCTGCGACGCCGGAATGAGAGAGAACCAACACCCCGAGCCGTCCGGGCCCGGGCGTAACAGACAATCGCCCCACGGAGAACCAATGCCGACGTCACGGCTGCAAAAAGTCATTCTTTCCACCGGAATGCTCCTTATCGCGGCGCCATCCATTGCCGCATCCCAGAACAGTTTCGAGGATGTGATTACACCATTCAGTGAAAGCACAGTTCGCGGATACGTGCAGCCGCTCGCTGATGCGCTCGTGTGGAACCTGGGTACGGGTTACTTCTACTCCAGCGGCCCTGCACGTCGTTTCGGTGTCTCGCTGGAGTTTTTTGGAAGCGCGACTGCTGTGAGCGACAAGATGCGCAGCTACACTGTTGAGACTCCTGCCGGCTTCAACCCTGGCTCCGTTCAGGCACCGACAGTATTTGGTGGGAAAGCTGTTCCGGTAGAGCATGCCACTGTGCCTTCGCTGTCGTTCCGTGCATCCGATGGCGTGCTCGATGCCACGTATTTCCCGGCAGCGATGCCACAGCTGCGGGTGGCTGGAGTATTCAATACTGAGGCTGTTGTGCGTTACTTCGACTCGGGGTTGCTGGGCTCCGTTTACCCCACCGAGGACCTGCCTCCACTCAAGTTGTTCGGTCTGGGTGTCCGGCACAGCATCAGCCAGTACTTCATTGGGTTGCCATTCGATATTGCGGTGAGTGGTTCATATAACTCCGTAACTCTGGGTGACTACGTCAAACTGGAAGGGACCACCTTCGGTGCGAACGTCGGCAAGGGGTTGGGGATTCTTTCTGTAATGGCCGGTGCAGAATCGACGTCGGGGAAACTGAACCTGGCTTACACCTCCACGAGTGAAGTCGCACCTGGTGATGTCAATGTCGATCTGGAGTCAGCGCGTGAAATGCGGTTTACCGCAGGCGCTATGCTGGACCTGATGATGGTGAAAGTCTTTGGGTCTGCGAACTTCGGTTCAGCAGCCACCTATTCGGTTGGAATCCGGTTTGGCTCCTGAGTGGCGCGAACATCAACTACCACAGCCCTGCATAAGCCCGACATAACCCATTGAACAGACGGAACCCGATATGAAAAAGTACATCCAGACAACAGTCGTTGCAGCACTGGCAATCCAGGCTATGGCAGCGTCCTGCGGAACTATTACCGATCCGATTGAACTGACACTCGATGTAAAAGCAGTGTCAGGTACGTATAACGTGCCGCAGGGTACCGTGACCTTCGGTGCACCTCAGAACTGCAGTACCGTAAACCCTGAGCAATACCTCACCACAGCACTCGATATAACAAACGCGCGTGTTACAGGGATAACTCTTCGTACAGAAGGTTCCTTTGGTGGTTCTGTTTCCGGCGGATCAGTGGCTGTAAACGGAACTGACGCGCTCACCTTCTCCGGCACATGGAACGACTACGCGACCCCACAGGCGACAGGCTCGAGTTCGCTTCTGAATGTGAATCCCGCTGGAGTATCGGCGCTTATCGCGGCTTTGAAGAACCGAGCGCCAGTCACGATTTGCACGCATGGTGGCTTTTCAGAGCCGGCGCCTCAGGGGCTCCGTGTGATCGTTGATTTCCAGACGCAGGTGGATGTAACGCCCTGATGCGCCCGCATCAAGCAAGGCGCACCGATCAACACTGGGGTTCAAACTCGCGTAGATCACCGGATCCTGACTAACAGTTCACAGCGCGGAAACGGAGACAGGGATGGCGATGGAATCGGGTGTGGGTGGTAACAGTGGCGGCGGCAGCAGCGGTCTCGCTGCGCGGCTCAGGGAAGCTGTGGGAGCTCAGCCCGGTGAGGGTACCGTACTCCTTGCCGCATCTGCGTACTACTTCATGGTGCTGTGTGCGTACTATGTGATCCGCCCAATACGCGATGACATGGGCGCTGCCAGTGGAGTTGAGAACCTGGCATGGCTTTTCACAGGCACACTGCTCGGAATGCTGCTGCTCCACCCGGTGTATGCCTCGCTTGTATCAAAGCTGCCGCGTCGCCGGTTTATCGCTATTGCGTATCGGTTCTTCATTGCCAACCTCGTCCTCTTCTTCCTTGTCTTCCGTTCAGTATCGGCAGAACAGGCAATCTGGGTCGGTCGCGTCTTCTTTATCTGGACGAGTGTCTTCAACCTGTTCGTTGTTTCCGTGTTCTGGTCCATGGTCACGGATGTCTTTCAGCCCGGGCAGGGGAAACGACTCTTCGGCATTGTAGCTGTTGGCGGAACACTGGGTGCAGTGTTTGGTTCTTCCATAACAACCGCACTTGTGGAGCGACTCGGCGCCACCAACCTGCTGATTGTTTCAGCGTTGATACTGGAAGCTGCGGTGCAGGCATCCAAGGTGCTGGACAGACGCGAGGCTGCGATGAGTGCTGCCGAGGAGGGCGTGGTCACCGGTGCGGCACCTGGCGCGGTGACTGGCGCGACTGAACAGGCTACTGAGCAGCGTGCGGTATCCAAAGCGGATGAAGTCATCGGTGGCGGTGTGCTCGACGGGATACGCCACATGCTGTCGTCTCCTTATCTCATCGGGATAGCGTTGCTGGTGCTCTTTTATACGGTGACATCAACGTTCCTGTATTTCCAGCAGATTGATATTGTCGAGCGCGTCTTCGGCGCCGACCGCGCTGCGCGCACCCGTGTGTTCGGGATGATCGATCTGGCTGTGAACAGCGTAACACTTATCTGTCAGCTGTTCATTACAGGGCGTGTAATGCGCTGGCTTGGCGTCGGGTTCGGGATTGCGTTCCTGCCGCTCGTAACGATGGTTGGGTTTGGGATTCTGGGCACTGCTCCAACGCTTGCCGTATTGATCGGCTTTCTGATTATCCGGCGTGCGGGCAACTATGCGATTCAGCGTCCGGCACGAGAGGCGTTGTTTACCGTGCTGCCACGTACCGACAAGTACAAGGCCAAGAATCTGGCCGACACGTTTATCTACCGACTCGGCGATCAGACTGGCGCGTGGGCGTATTCAGGGATGGCGTTCTTCGGGATGGGTGTATCGGCACTGGCATTCACCATGGTGCCCGTATCGCTGTTGTGGCTCGCGCTTACGCTGTGGCTTGGCCGTCGGTATAAGGTGCTTGAGCGCGGGGAGTAGCAGCGTTGATCGGGTGTAGCGATAGCGGGCCCGCAGTGCCGCGCAATCACCCGTGATGCAGGATTGCGCTTGTCATCACGTGATGAGTCAGTACCTGAATGCGACCGCTGATGTACGGCAGCAGTCTGGCAGCGTCTGCCGGTGTTCCAGGCATAGCGCGTACGGTGAAGGAGCCGGCTTCCCATTCGGGCAGGATTTCGGCGTCCAGGAAATCGAAGTAGATCCCGCATATGGGGTACGCCGCTTTGAATACCGATTCCTTTGCTGAGAAGAGTGCGAGTGCTTTGCTGTTTGATGAATCGGGTGTAAGTGCGGTGACCGGTTCAGCAGAGTGTGCAGTTGCCGGTTCAGTTGCATACGTATTCATCGCGATGGTGGCGCGTTCGGAGTCTGTAAGAACAACTGCCTGATCGTTTGCGTGCAGTGTGCGCAGCGGCTCAACGTCAATGCCGAGTCCTGCGAAGTGGGTGCGAGATGCAACCGCGGCGGCTGCCATGTCGGTACAGTGCGTGATGCTCCCAACGATTCCATCAGGCCAGATCGGTTCGCGGTGTGTACCTTTGGGGATGGCGGTATTGGCATGGCCGAACGGCGCGAGCGCCTGCCTTGCACACCAGCGTCCCCATGCGAACTCGCGGGCACGCGCGGGAGTGGCACGTGCAATGGCATCGGGTTCAGCACCGAGTATCTCCGGCGTGGGGCCGGTGTCCGGCATCAGCAGCTGGACAACGACACTGACGGATGTCGGGAAGAGCGGCTCTGGCATGTGGTTGTAAAAGTGCAGCCGAGATGCCAGGCGGGGCTACCGTGCGTAGAACTCGACGATTGCGTTCGCGTTTACAAGCAGCGGGACATCGGTGATGAGCGGTGCGCCGTGCACCCGCCCAGCGAATGCATCGTTTTCAACGGGAACGAGCCAGCCCGGTCGTTTGATCTCTGGTCCGCGTTCGGACTGCATCAGTACATCGGGGATATTCCGTGCGCGTTCGCTGAGGGCAATGGTGTCACCGTGGTTTACGCGTGCACCGGGTTTGTCGAGTCGTTTGCCGTTCACGAGTACGTGTCCGTGGTTCACCAGTTGGCGTGCTGCCGGGATTGTCGCTGTGAACCCGAGTCGGAACAACACGTTGTCGAGCCGCTGTTCGAGGAGGATCATCAGGTTGTCGCCTGTGCGGCCGGGCAACCGGTGTGCTTCTGCGAGCAGTTTGCGGAGTTGCCGTTCACTGACGCCATAGTTGAAGCGCACTTTCTGTTTTTCAGTCAGGAGGCGTTTGTACTCGCTGGCCTTGGAGCGTCGGAAGGTCGGCCCGTGCTGCCCAGGTGGGAAGGCGCGTTTCTCGCCGCTTTTGCGGGTGAGTCCCGGTAGTGGAGTACCGAAGCGTCGGATGATGCGTAGGCGCGGGCCGAGTCTGGGCATATGTATGTGTGGTACGGTCAGTCAGTGCAGAGATGAACCGGTC
>CAZDMG010000148.1:0-4708 GCA_964506655.1 uncultured Gemmatimonadaceae bacterium | reverse complement strand
CGACCTTCTGGAAGCAAAAACCAACACCAGCTTCCTCTTTATTGATGGCCGCCCTGTGCCACTCGATTCCAAGCATACGTGGCTCTTTGAGCGTTTCAAGGATCGCTGAACGACCGCGCCAGGAACACCAACAGTAGTACCAACAATAGTACCAACAATAGTACCAACAATGGTACCAACAGTAATACCAACAGTAATACCAACTGCAACAACATCAGTTACATCATCAGCAACACCATAAGCAACATCATGAACAACACTGGTAAACTGCGCGAACATGGCCAGAGTATCTGGCTCGACAATATCACACGCGAAATTCTTGACGACGGCACACTCGAGCGCCTCATCAGGGAATTCAATGTCACAGGACTTACTTCCAACCCATCGATATTCGAAAAGGCCATCACCGGTGGCAACTACTACGACAGCGCTATCGCTGCGCTCGTGGACAAGGAGCTCTCCGGTGAGGACATTTTCTTTGCGCTGGCACTTCAGGATCTGACACGCGCCACAGATTTCTTCAGGCCGGTTTACGATGCCACCCACGGCACCGACGGCTTCGCTTCTCTCGAGGTATCGCCACTCCTGGCCGACGATACGGAAGCCACCATCAACTCCGCCGAAACGTTGTTCCGGAAAGCCGGCCGCCGGAATCTGTTCATCAAGATCCCCGGTACACCGGCCGGTATCCCGGCAATAGAGGAAGCTATCTACCGGGGCATCCCGATCAACGTGACACTCCTCTTCTCAAGGGAACAGTACCTTGCGTCCGCAGAAGCATGGCTGCGCGGGATCGAACGCCGCGTCGCAGAAGGAAAGAGCGCAGATATAGCATCGGTTGCCTCGGTGTTCATCAGTCGGTGGGATGTTGCAGTATCGCACAACGCGCCCGATTCCCTTAAGAACACTCTGGGTATCGCAATCGCACAGCGCACCTACAAGGCCTACGTCGACCTCAGGAACTCTCGGCGCTGGGGCAAAGTCATCGCGGCAGGCGCATCGCCGCAGAAACTCCTCTGGGCCAGCACGGGCACCAAGGACCCGAACGCTTCTGACACTCTCTACATCGAAGCACTCGCTGCGCCGGAGACCATCAACACCATTCCGGACAAAACCATCTACGCATTCGCCGACCATGGTAACGTCACTGCGCCAATGCCCGCCGATGGTGGTAATTGCGAGGATGTAATTGCGCGCTTCAATGCCCTTGGCGTCAACGACAGCGCACTCGCTGAAAAGTTGCAGCGCGAAGGAGCCGAAGCGTTCGTGAAATCATGGCACGACCTGTTGCACCGTATCGGAGAGAAAGCAGCCGCGGTTGCTTCACACAGCACCAACTGAGGGCGCCGATAAATGAGTGACTTCAGCAAACTCCCGCTGCTGCGCCAGACGCCGGAGTGGCGGGCGCTCGAAGAACACCGGAAGGCCCTCGGTAACATCACGCTCCGGACTCTCTTCAGCGACGATCCGGAGCGTGGCACCCGCTTCACCGCAGAAGGCGCAGGACTCCGGCTCGATTATTCAAGGAATATCCTGACCTCTGAAACGCTCGCACTTTTGCAACAACTTGCAACTGCGCGACTCGTGGCCCAGAGGCGGGACGCCATGTTCAGCGGCGCCAGGATCAACACCACCGAAGACCGCGCAGTGCTGCACACAGCGCTGAGGGCGCCCGCTGGTGAACAGATCTTTGTTGACGGCGTTGATGTAGTGCCGGAAGTGCACGCAGTACTTAACCGGATGTCAGAATTCGCTGAGCGGGTTCGGCGTGGCGAATGGCGGGGACACACCGGCAAGCCTATCAGAAACATCATCAGTATCGGCATCGGCGGCTCCGATCTCGGACCAGTCATGGCATACGAAGCACTCAGATTCTACAGCAAGCGGGAGCTGACATTCAGGTTCGTATCCAACGTGGACCCGACCGATATTGTCGAAGCCACACAGGGGCTGAGCGCCGAAGAGACACTCTTCATTGTCTGCTCCAAGACATTTACAACTCAGGAGACGCTGGCTAACGCGCACGCTGCACGCCACTGGTGCCTGGCAGCGCTTGGCGGCGACAGTGCTGCAACAGCGAAACACTTCGTTGCTGTTTCAACAAACGCCGATGAAGTCCGGAAGTTCGGTATCGATACCGCGAATATGTTTGGCTTCTGGGATTGGGTCGGCGGGCGCTACTCCATGGATTCCGCGATCGGGCTTTCAACGATGCTCGCAATCGGTGCAGAACAGTTCCGTGAAATGCTTTCCGGTTTTCACACCATGGATGAGCACTTCAGGAACACAGCACCTGCCTGGAACCTGCCGCTCCTTATGGGGCTTATTGCAGTCTGGTATAACAACTTCTTCGACGCACCAACAACCGCTGTCCTCCCCTACTCCGCATACCTCAAGCGTTTCCCCGCGTATCTGCAGCAGCTGACAATGGAGTCGAATGGCAAGCAGGTTACGCTCTCGGGGCGCAACACTGATGTCGCAACCGGTGCCATCTACTGGGGAGAACCCGGCACCAATGGTCAGCATTCGTTCTATCAACTTATCCATCAGGGCACGCACCTCATTCCGTGCGACTTCATCGGGTTCCAGCATTCCCTGAACCCACTCGGCGACCAGCATGCTGTTCTCACTGCCAACCTGATCGCACAGACTGAAGCTCTGGCATTCGGTAAGACCGCCGACCAGGTACGCGCAGAAGGGACACCCGAATGGCTGGTGCCGCACAGAGTGTTCACAGGTAACCGCCCCAGCAACACCATCACCGCCGACCGCCTCACCCCGTACACACTGGGGGCACTCGTCGCGCTGTACGAACACAGCGTCTTCACGCAGGGCGCGATCTGGAACATTGATTCCTTCGATCAATGGGGGGTCGAACTCGGCAAACAGCTCGCCAAGACAGTTCTGAACGAACTGCTCGCCACTGAAACACCTGCGCTTGCACACGACAGCTCCACCAACACATTGATCCGTCGGTTCAGAACTGCGCAGGGCAAAGATCAATAATGAGTAACGCGTGAGCATAGCCATGAGCACCGCATGAGTACAAAATGACTACAGATGGCATCAGCCCATTGGCCGGTACGCTCCCGACAGCATCAATGCTGGTGGATACAGCCGCACTCGAATCGGCCTACTACGAAAAGAAACCGGACCCGGCAGACCCGGCAGGGCGCGTTTCATTCGGTACATCCGGGCATCGGGGCACTTCGCTCGACGGCAGCTTCACCGAGTCCCACATACTCGCCATCACACAGGCTATCTGCGATTATCGCGCAGGTACCAAAGTCGCTGGCCCGTTGTTCGCGGGCTTTGATACGCATGCGCTTTCGATGCCTGCCTTCCGGAGCGCACTGGAAGTACTCGCTGCCAACGGTGTGGTGACTTTCATCGCGGCCAGTGATGCATTCACTCCAACACCGGCAGTTTCGCACGCTATCCTGGGTTACAACCGCGGGCTTCACTCCGAGCGCGCAGATGGCATAGTAATCACGCCGTCGCACAACCCACCGGCAGACGGCGGGTTCAAGTACAACCCGTTCAATGGCGGCCCCGCTGATACAGCTATCACAGGCTGGATACAAAACCGCGCCAACGCGTATCTGGAACGTGGGCTCGAGGGTGTGAAACGCATGCCGTACGAAAAGGCGCGCGCGCATCACACCACATACGAGCACGACTATATCGGCGAGTATGTGCAGGACCTTGAAAACGTCATCGACTTCGATGTCATCCGTGGTGCTGGGCTTAAGCTGGCTGTTGACCCACTGGGTGGCGCTGGTGTGCACTACTGGGGAGCGATTAACGACCGGTACGGAATTGCACTCGATATCGTAAGCGAGCAGGTGGACCCGCGTTTTCCGTTCATGTCGCTCGACTGGGATGGGAAGATCCGCATGGACCCATCGTCTGCGTACGCGATGCAGCGGCTTATCCGTGTGCAGGATAATTACGATGTAGCTTTTGCCTGTGACACCGACCACGATCGCCATGGCATCGTGACCCGCTCTTCCGGGCTGCTGCCATCGAATCACTATCTGGCTGTGATGATCGACTATCTGTTCCGCGAGCGCACTGCCTGGGGTGATATGCCGGCGGTCGGTAAAACAGTTGTAAGCACCGCGCTGATAGATCGCGTCGCCGCGCGCGCCGGCCGCAGAGTCTATGAGGTTCCGGTGGGGTTCAAGTGGTTTGCGCAGGGGCTGTTCGATGGCACACTGGGCTTCACTGGTGAAGAGAGTGCAGGTGCATCATTCCTGAGGCGCGATGGTACCGTCTGGACAACCGACAAGGACGGCATCACTGCTGCACTCCTGGCTGCAGAGATAACTGCACGCACCGGACGCGACCCGGGCGAGCTGTACAATCAGCTCACCACGGAACTCGGCGTGCCTTATTCCAATCGTACCGAAGCCGTTGCAACAACCGCGCAGAAGAAGAAGCTGTCTGCGCTGGCAGCTTCGGATATCGCTTCAGATACACTGGCTGGCGAAAAGATACTTCAGCGACTTGAGCGTGCGCCCGGAAACGATGCAGCAATTGGCGGCATCAAGGTGATTACAGAATCCGGATGGTTTGCAGCGCGTCCATCGGGCACAGAAGACATTTACAAGATCTACGCCGAGAGTTTCCGGAGTGAAGAGCACCTGAACCGGATACTTGAAGAAGCGCAACAGATTGTGGATTCAGCTATCTCCGCGCCTTAAGC
>CAZDMG010000147.1:0-4768 GCA_964506655.1 uncultured Gemmatimonadaceae bacterium | reverse complement strand
CTCACCGGCCGAACTCCCTGTTGCGGATGACACGTCCACCTCAGAGCCTGACCCGGCCATTCGACAGCTCCAGCTCCTCGAGATGGCGCTTGCGGATGCTCCCAATGACCTGACCCTGCGGCATCGCTATGCCGAAGCGCTGGTTGAGCTCGGAAAACGTGAGGAGGGGATCACTGAACTGGAACGTGTGCTGAACCGGTACGTGGACATTGGCGATCG
The DNA here is from genome assembly GCA_964506655.1 of uncultured Gemmatimonadaceae bacterium. Taxonomy (GTDB): domain Bacteria; phylum Gemmatimonadota; class Gemmatimonadetes; order Gemmatimonadales; family Gemmatimonadaceae; genus Gemmatimonas. Next base: position 4,549 of record CAZDMG010000147.1, on the reverse strand, counting down.
GGGGAGTGCATATGGCATAGCCAGCCAGCTGGTTCTGGTAGGCGGGCATCGCGTCCGGCACCACCAGAAGCGGGTGGAGTTGGCTGTCCGTCTCAATGAGCCGTCTCGTCTCAGGGAGAGCTACCTCGACCTGGCGGATACTCTGGTGCGCATGGGTGAGGATGCCCGCGCGCATGCGGTTTACGCGCGCGTCCTCGAAATTGACCCCCGTGATGAGCGTGCGCGACTTGCTCTGGGCGATGCTGCCCCGCCGCTCCCGGAGGAGCCGGAAGAGCAGCCTTATGTGGATCTGGCCAGCTGGCTGAGCGATGAGGACGGCTCGTCCACCCGTATGCGGATGCGCGCGCCGGAGATCACGGGCGATGAGCAGGCCGATTTTGACTCCCTTCTCAGGCATTTCAAGGACGGGGTTGCACGGACTATCGGGGACGATGATCACGATAGTCATTACGACCTTGGGGTAGCGTACAAGGAAATGGGGCTGCTGGACGATGCGATTGCTGAGTTCCAGAAAGCCCTTAGGAGCCGTGTGCACCGGCTGGCTGCGTGGGAGGCTCTGGGGCAGTGTTTCCTGGAACAGGGTAACCACCAGGTGGCAATTACTGTGCTTTCGAGGGCTTTGCATGAGCCCGGACTTGGAGACCAGCATCGGATTGGGGTATTATACCTGCTGGGGTATGCTCTTAGTTTCCTGCAACGCACAGACGAGGCCCGTGGTTATTTTCAGCGTGTGTACGCTATCGACAAACATTTCCGTGACGTCGCCGCCCGGCTTGCGGCGATCGATCAGGTAACAAAATGACGTTAACAACGCGCACGCCGTCCGCACTTGCGGCGGCCCTGCGCGACATACAGAACCCGGTGCAGGATGAGCTCGTTCAGGTGTCGGACGAGCTTTGGCGCATCGTATTTGCTGACGTTCCCCTTGTTCAGGAGGTTCAGCAGCATTTGCAGGGGATGAAGGGGAAGCTCTTCAGGCCGACGCTTGTGCTGCTGGCGAGCTCCCTCAACGGCAGTGTGCCACAGAGTGCGGTAACTTTCGGCGCAGTTATAGAACTCGTGCACCTGGCGACGCTTGTACACGACGACGCCGTCGATCGCTCTGAACTGAGGCGTGGGATGCCGACTGTGAATGCGCGATTCAGCGACCAGGTGTCGGTAATCATGGGTGACTACCTCTACATCCGTGCACTGCGCGAACTCGCAACGCTGGGTGATATCGAGGCCATGCGCTCGGTGATGATGGCTTCCAACGAAATGAGTCTCGGTGAGATGCGACAGATGTCGAATCCTTCACCGCTCACTTTCTCCGAACACGACTATCGCACGCTTATTAAAGCCAAGACGGCCTCGCTGTTCGTGGCAGCATGTGAGCTCGGCTCAATTGCCGGCGCCGGTGCTTATCGCGAATCGTTGGTGCACTATGGCGAGTGGCTGGGGATGGCATTCCAGGTAGCTGATGATCTACTCGACTACACGGAAGATCGCGAAATGACGGGGAAGCCCGGCGGCCTGGACCTTAGGGAGCACAAGGTAACGCTGCCTCTCATAGCTGCGATCCCTGCGATGTCACCGTCGCAGCGTCAGAGTGTGGACACGCTCTTTGCGACCCCCGATCCGGATGACGAAGCTGTCAATGAAGTGATCGCAATAGTACATGAACTGGGCGGCATTGAGTATGCCCGTCGACGTGCAGACGATTACGCGGCCGAAGCAGAGCGTGCACTGGCAGGTGTTCCAGACGGGCCATCCCGGACCGCACTCGTGGACGCCATATCCTACGTGGTTGAGAGACGCTGGTAATGGTGCGTGGACCTTCGAAGTATCGTCCGGTGTTCCATTCCATGGTGCTGGCATCCGGCTTCATCGTAGGCGGTTTGCTTACACAGGTCGGCCGCCGCTTCCTCCCGGCTGGAGCGGTCAAGGAATTCCTGACTACAGGGGTTACACCTTCCCTGGGACCACTTCAGATTGATCTGGTTATATTGAAGTTTGCGGTTGGGCCTGTTGCCCTGGACGTCTCGCTGCTGAGTCTGCTGGGGGTTTTGATCGCTTACCTTATAGCACGGTCGCTGTTTTAGGAGCCCTCATGAATTTCGGAAACTTTGGGATGGGCGAAATGCTCATCATCCTCGTAGTGGTCCTGCTCCTTTTTGGAGCCAAGCGTATTCCGGAGATAGCGGGATCGCTTGGTAAGGGTATCACCGAGTTCAAGCGCAATATCAACGAAGCGCAGAAACAGATAACGGACGCGCCCGCGAAGAACGAGCGCGCCTCGACTCCCACGCCGATTGCATCGGCGAAGGAAGAGGAAGAGCGTCCCGAGCCGAAGCGGTTACTGCAGTAAAAGCCAAGGGCGCCCACCGGATTCCGATGAGCGCCCTTGTGCCACTGTAGCATCCCCGCCGGCAGCTGTTACAACAAGTTGTTACAACAAGTTGTGACAGCTGCGCCATCAGCGATCACTCGACACTCTGTCGTTTGAGCTGTGCGTTCACTTTCGCACGCTTGTCGTTGATGTTTGCCTTGTCGCGCAGCGACTCAAGGTACTCCTGAATCCGCTGCTGCCGGAGGTCCTGTGTCATGGACGACTTCTGGAACGCTAGCTGTTCTTCGAATGCCGGGCGTGTTGCGTCTGACCGCCTGTTGACACGCAGCACCGCTACTCCGTCGGTGGTACGAACCGGCGGGCTGATCTGGCCAATAGGCGCAGTAAACGAGGCACCGATTGCTTCAGTGAACTGACCCAGCCCCGGTACGATATCTATCCTGACGAATACCTGTGATTCATCGACAGTGAGACCCTGCTGCGCGGCTGCACTTTCCAGTGAGCTGCCACGGGCGGCATCTGCCAGTGAATTGGCCATTGGGATCAATCGGTCGATCTGCCGTTCTCTCTGAAGCCGGCGTTCGATTTCGGCGCGTACATCCTGCAGCGGTTGCTGTCCGCCCTGCTGGAGCGAATCCACACGGGCCAGGTAGTAAGCATCTGGTGAGTCGAAGAGTTCGCTGGTTTCGCTGACCCTTACGCCACTGAAGGCCCATGCACTTACGCTGGGGATCGTCCGGCCGGCGAATATGAGCGGCTCGCCTTCGATTGCCACCATGGAAGCAGGTGTCAGATTGTACTGTTCAGCAGCCTCATCGAAACGTTTGCCGTCTTCCACACTGGCAGCGATCGCCGAAACGGAGTCGGCGAGCCTATCTGTTACTGTGGCGCTGGAGTCGGACTGCTGAATGCTGACAAGGATGTGTCTGAGGGCGAGAGTATCGCCTTTTCTTGAATCAACACGGATCAGGTGGTACCCAAACTGCGTGAGTACAGGCTGTGAGATCTCGCCTGCACGGAGCGCATATGCCGCATCCTCAAAGGCCGGGACAAAGCGCCCGCGGGTGCCGGAACCGAGGTCACCACCGGCGTTGGCAGACCCCAGATCAGCCGATTCACGCTCGGCGACCTCCTCGAATGAGGCACCATCGATGATTTCAGTGCGAAGCTGTTCGGTACGGGCGAATGCCGCTGCGGTATCAACAGATGTGATCACGCGTGGGATCGAAATAAGCGATATGACAGCGCGTCCGGGACGGACGAAAGTCTTCTTGTTCGCTTCGTAGAACTTCCTGATGTCAGCGTCCGGAACAGTAACCGCGGTGTCACGCAGCAGGTCGGTGCGCAGCACTGTGAAACTCACCTGTGCTGAATCGTGACGGTCCCGATACACGCGCCATGCCTGTTCGTCAGAAACGAACACGTCTGAAGCGATCTGATCGAAAAGTTTCTGGCGTGGTATCTCCGATCGGTAGTACGCTTCCAGTCCGGCGAGGATGCCGGTCTGGCGCGCCATGGGGCTGCTCAACAGCCGATGATACTTATTGATATCGAACTGGCCATCAGTCTGAAGGTCAGGTGATTCATAAGCCATCGGTGGTGGCGAAACCTGTGCCGCCTGTCGGATTTCTTCGTCAGTCACTGAGATACCTCTGCGGGCATATTCCTGTTGCAGCAGGATATCAGTAACCATCTGTTCGTACGCCTGATCCTCCAGGACCTTGCGCTCGTCGAGCGTCAGGCTCCTTCCCAGGCGCTCTTGCTCCTGTTGCTCAAGATTGGAAACCGAACTTTGCCATGCCAACAGTAGGATATGTTCACCGTTTACAGTTGCGATCGAGGTGTTCTGATCGACTGGTGCACGACCGGCGAGTCCTGAGGTCTCGTACAGCAGGAAGCTGCCGATGAACGCTACGACCAGAAACCACCATATGTATTTCGCAGCGCCACGCATCGATTGCAGCACGAAGCGATACTCCTTGACTCAAAGCAGGCTGTTATGGACAGAACAGGACCCGCACGCCTGTAGTGCGGACATTCTTGCAGAGCACGGTAAGCTAGCTGACGATTTGGGCTCAAGGCAAGGGAAGGCGCTGTTTCTGACACGTCGTTTGACCTGTCTGTTGACACGTCGGCTGACAGATCGGCTGACATATCGTTCGTAGGCTGGACGATTGACTAAACCGGGCAACGCGGGCTAACTTGGCGCAGAAGACAGGT
>CAZDMG010000146.1:0-4781 GCA_964506655.1 uncultured Gemmatimonadaceae bacterium | reverse complement strand
GAGCATGGACTCCCGGTTGGAGAGTTCAGTGATCGCAGCGATCTCGTCGATGCTTGTAGCACCCTGCCTTATGGCATCCCAGCAGAGAGCGGCATCGCCGTCGAGGGCAGGCAGTACGGGTGGTGCAGCTGATAGTTCGAAGAGGTCGAGCAATGACTGCGGCGAAACGATGGGAACGGCTTCTGTGAGGAGCGCATTGCTTCCGGCGGAGGCAGGCGAATCGATGGGTCCTGGTACGGCCGCGACGATTCGTCCCAGGTCTCTGGCACGTTCGGCGGTAATGCGTGCTCCGCTTGGTACTCCAGCTTCCACGACCACGACAACGGGTGCGAGCGCAGCGATGATCCGGTTACGCAGTGGGAATGCGCCTCCGTGTCCGAGCGATTCCGGCGGGTGTTCGGTAATGAGCAGTCCGTGTTCAGCGATGCGTTCCTGCAGTGTTTTGTGTCTTCTGGGGTAATAACGATTAACGCCCGTCCCCAGTACGGCAACGGTTCGTCCACCGGCGGTGAGTGCGCTTTCGTGTGCGGTGCCATCGATACCGCGTGCGAGTCCGCTTACGACGCAAATGCCTGCGCGTGCACAGCTTTCGGCCAGCATGCGTGTAACGCGCACGCCATATGGCGTTGGGTTCCTCGTGCCGACTATTGCTACAGCGGGCGCTTCAGCGATGGCTGGAGTCCCCCGCATCCAGATTGTTTTTGGCGGATCGGGGAGATCGTGGAGTGCAACCGGGTAATCGGAGTCAGATGGGGTTGCGACTCTTACGTTATCGCGAACTGGCGTGGGTTCAGAGCTGCAGCTGTCCATCCTGTGCTGCCTTTTCGTCGTTGACTTTCAGTTCCAGCAGCTTGCTCCAGAGACCGTCGAGCAGTTCTTCGAGCCCCATGCGTCCGGGCGCGCTGATTGCGTACATGCCGAACGCACCTTTGGTGTCGATATCGGGGATATAGTGTTCGCCCAGCAGATCAAGTTTGGTGAAGACGACGCAGAAAGGGTGAGCGGCGAGTTCAGTGGAGTAGGAGCTGATTTCATTTCTCAGCTGATCGAATTCGGTTTGCCAGTCTTCGGAATCGATGGGGATAAGAAAAGCGAGGACGCGTGTCCTTTCGATGTGTCTCAGGAACTGAACGCCAAGCCCCTTGCCCTGGTGCGCGCCCTCGATGATGCCTGGGATGTCGGCGACGACGAAGCTTCGGTGATCGCTCATCGGAACGACACCCAGGTTGGGTGACAAAGTAGTGAACGGATAGTCGGCGATTTTCGGGCGTGCTGCTGAAATGACGGAGAGGAGCGTGCTTTTTCCGGCGTTGGGTTGACCAACAAGTCCGACATCGGCGATGAGTTTGAGTTCGAGTTCGAGTGACCTGTGTTCACCCTCCTCGCCCGGTTGCGACTCACGCGGTGATTGTCTGGTAGCGGTTACAAAGAAAGCGTTCCCCTTGCCGCCTCTTCCACCTGCTGCGACGATGATTTCGTGTCCGTTTTCGGTGACTTCACCTATCAGTTCGTTGGTGGCGGTGTCGCGTACGACGGTACCGGGTGGAACAGGTAGTATGAGATCGGCACCGGACTTACCGGTGCGGTTGGAGCCTTCTCCGTGCTGACCGCGTTCTGCTTTCCATGTATCGCGGTAGGTGTAGTCGAGGAGAGTAGTGAGATTGCTGTCGGCTTTGATGATGACGTTACCACCGCGTCCGCCGTCGCCGCCGTCAGGTCCGCCCATGGGAACGAACTTTTCGCGCCGGAAGGAAGAATTCCCTGCCCCACCGGAGCCGGCTTCGACGTTTACAATTACGCGGTCAATAAACATGTGTGGTGTTCAGTTGTGAATTGAATGTGTTTTGTGGCTGTTGCGTACGCGCTGCCAGAGAGCGATGTACCGACTGTGGTCTTCCTTGTCCAGAACATGCGAGAGTGCGTCCATGGTCTGGTTGACAGCGAGTATGGATGCACCGGCATTGAGTGCGCCATGCAGGTGTGCGTGAAGCTGGCGATCCTGTTTTGCTATAGCGCAGGCCGCGATGATGCAAAGTTCGCGTCTTGCCAGGTCGAGTTCGGGGCGGCTGAGCACTTTACCGTAACCTTCGATGATCATCCATGCATCGAGTGCCGGATGGAGATTGCGGATGTTCTGCCGGAGCCTGGCGTATGTATCACCATAGACGATGGCGCAGGTAATTTCGCCCTGTGCTTTGATGTCTTCGATGTCATAACTGGCTCCTTTGTCGGTGTTGGGAGCGGGTCTCCCTGAGATGCGCCGCCATTCCCGCGAGGCATTGAGCGAACGTGGAAATCCGGCGAACAGATATGTTTGCAGGATCAGCTCTTCCACCCATTCCGCAGGTACCGCAACTGAAGCATCGGTAAGCGCCTCGCGTATCTCGGTTTCGGTGCCACCTGCGAGGAGAGCAGCGAGTTTTACCAGCAGTATTGTGGGTGGATCGAGTTCAGGGATAGTAATGCCGGAGTCGTGAGTCTTACTGACCGGATTGTTGCGCGTGTTCACGAAATCCCGCTCTGTTCGACGTAAATCTGTCCTACGGTTTCACCGCGTGTATTCAGGATTGTGCTGGCTGCGAAGCTCTTGAGGGCTTCCGGAATACCGTTGGGGAAAGCGCCCAATGTCTGGAGTACCGCGAGCAGTGCAGGATATTGAGCCCGCGCACTTCCGCATTCAGCTTTGAGGGCAATGCCGATGCCTTGTCCGGTGAGCGCTGCGGTGTGTACACCTTCAGCACCGATCTTGCAGAGCACGGTGCCTTGGCATGCGTCCATGAGAATTGAATCGAAGCGCCCGGTGCCGCCAACGAGGAACGGGTGCGTCATCATGGCGTTAATTATGCGCTGTGGCGAGTCGCTGTTGTTCGTTGAGTCTCTGTAACCTGGTGTTACGAGCCGAGCGTATGAAAGAGCCATGTTAAAGAGGGGCAGCCCGAAGACGGGGACGCCACAGCCATCAACGCCCTGTCTGATTGACGACTCCGGAAGGCCGGTCCACTTGGCGACGGTCGCAGCGATGCGTTGCTGGACGGCGTGACCTGCAATGTGGTAGCCAACAACCGGTGCACCGATACTTTTTGCATGAGCGATCATAGCCGCGTGTTTGCCGGAGCAGTTGTTGTGTAGCCGGGTTGGTTTTTCACCGGCTTTTTTGAGCGTCTCCACTCCGCGTCTGGTAAGCGGCTCGTGCGGTCCGCAGGCCAGGTCTGATTCGCCAGCGCCAACGGAGCTGAGCATCGAAGCTGCGAGTTCAACGTGCTCGCTCTCGCCTCCGTGTGACGCGCATGCGAGTGCGATTTCGCGCTGACCCCAGCCAAGCGCATCGACGCCGCCAGAGTCCATGAAGGGCATGAGCTGGAAGGGTTTGGCGCACGATCGCCACCATGTGCGGAGCATCGGGTCTCTGGCTTTGAGCAGGAGCTCTCCGTTTGCATTAACTACTGCTACGTGGACTCTGTGGCGCGACTCCACCATGTCACCGCGCGTAACGACGACGTCGTAATATCCCGTTGGCTGGGCGTCAGCACCTGAGGCGGCCCCGGTGGGAGCTGCCGGGTTGCCTGTGTGCATATCAGTGGACATCCCTTAAAGATAACCGAAAAGGTAGTCGTCCCGTGCGTTTGACAGGCGGGTGTTATACTTAACCCCCGATGATGCCACCTGTCCCGAAAATCACAAGAGACCGACTGCTGGAGCTTCTGGAGAAGGCACAGAAGCAGCGAGTGGTCATTATTGGCGACGCCATGCTGGATGTATATCTGCACGGCGATGTGGAGCGGATCTCGCCGGAAGCGCCTGTGCCCGTTGTGCGCGTTCGTGAAAAGCGTACAGCGCTGGGTGGCGCGGCGAACGTCGCCAACAATGTGGCAGCGCTTGGTGCAGCGTGCGATCTGGTTGCAGTTATCGGGAACGACAGCGCCGGGGACTCCGTCACTTCGCTCCTTGGCACAGCCGGTATGACCACCGATTCCATTGTGCGTGTGGGCCGACCGACGACGACGAAAACGCGCGTCATGGCCCGGTCGCAGCAGCTTGTCCGTGTGGATGAGGAGAACGAAGAGGATCTGCGGAGTGAGGATGCAGCGCGGATCCTGTCGGCCGTGGATTCCGTTATCGGCAGCGCAACGGCTGTGGTTTTTGAGGACTACAACAAGGGTGTACTGCTTCCGCAGGTAATTGAGCACACAATGGGTGCGGCCTCCAGGCGGGGGCTTCCGGTTGTGGTGGACCCAAAGTACAGAAATTTCTTTTTGTATAAAGGTGCGACAGTATTCAAGCCCAACCGACGGGAGCTTGAGAATGCTCTGGGTGCCGCGGTAAACCTGGATCACCCGGCAGCGCTTCCCAGCATTTTCGAGCGGCTTGGAGTGCAGCATCTCCTGCTGACGCTGAGTGAACTGGGGATGGCGCTGGTGGCCAGGGAAGGAATAGTGCACCGCGTACCGACCACCGCGCGCGAAGTATTCGACGTGGTAGGCGCGGGCGACACTGTTACCGGTGTCATTGCTGCGATGCTTGGCGCTGGTGCCTCGGTACTTGAGGCCGCGATTATCGCGAACTATGCAGCCGGCGTGGAAGTAGGAAAACTGGGTGCTGCGACGGTGAGTCCGGCTGAGATTGTGGAGGCATGGGAGCTCCACATGGCATCGTAAAAAAAGAACTGAATCAGGGAAACGGCTTTCCCGCGGGGCGTAAGTGTGTAAGATTGCTTGCTTCGCAATCAGGTCCGGTAGCTTAGTTGGTTAAAGCACTCGACTCATAATCGAATGATCGTGGGT
>CAZDMG010000145.1:0-4855 GCA_964506655.1 uncultured Gemmatimonadaceae bacterium | reverse complement strand
TATAGCATCAAGCCGTTCATCGAGTGTGGCGAGCTCATCGCGCCACGAAGCCATTTCGCGTGTTGCAAGCGACAGCTCCACATCGTAGCGACGCGTTGTGATCTCCCTGTAATTCTCAGCCCTGCGGCGCTGCCTTGCCAGCGACCTCACCTGACTCTGTACTTCGGCGATAAGATCATCCAGTCGCGAAAGATCCACGGTGGTTTCTTCCAGACGTCGCTCAGCGCTGCGGCGACGATCGCGATACAAACCAACGCCTGCCGCTTCTTCGAACAGCTCCCGGCGCTCAACCGGGCGGTCAGAGAGCAGGGAGTCGATCATCCTCGCTTCAATCACAACGCCCGAGTCCGCGCCGAGCCCTGTGCCGCGCACCAGATCCTGGATGTCGCGCAGCCTGCACGGCGTACGGTTCAGCATGTACTCGCTTTCGCCGGACCGCAGCAACCGACGCGTAATAACCACCTCTTTGAATGCAATCGGCAGGTCGCCTTCTTCGTTGTCAAAGTGCAGCGAGACCTCAGCCATATTGACGGCACGGCGTGCAGAAGAACCGTGGAAGATGACGTCTTCCATTTTGGCGCCGCGCATCAGGCGTGCACGCTGTTCTCCCAGAACCCACCGCACTGCATCTGATACATTCGACTTGCCACTTCCATTCGGACCGACAATCGCAGTCACTCCCTGATCGAACAGCAGTTCTGTTTCATCGGCGAATGCTTTGAAGCCATTGATCTCAAGCTTTGTAAGACGCACTAAAGTGCTCTCCCGGTTCGGTGTACCAATACCGGGTTGATCCCGGCTGTTCTCAGGGAGTCTGCCAGACGTACCGCCTGACGCGGTGTCTCGAACGCTCCCGTATAAATGTTCGCGCTGCCGTCCTGCTGGCGCAGCGCATATGCGATAATACCGCGCCGTGCAAAGGAGGCGGTACGCGCAGCCGCAGCGTCTGTGCCTACTTCCGATTCAAGCATCAGCGCGTATGGCACGCGCACGATACTCCCGGAGCCGATCAGCTTCTCGTCGCGCAGGCGCTTGAGCATAGCTTCAGCTTCCGTCTTGTCTGAATATGCACCTACCGTCAGCCGATACCAGACTTCAGTACCATCATCCACCGGAGTCATCGCAACCGATGGAAGCGATCGCACTCTTTCGTCCGGCATTGCAGCTTCACGGGTATTGGCGCTCGTGAAGTAAATGGCGTAACGGGAATCCCGCGTTGAATCATCCGGGTTTGTCACCACCGGGATGCTGCCGGGCTCCGAAGTAATCGGTGCGGCAACGCCAGCAGCAGGTACGTCCGTGCCCGCTCCGCCAGTGAGTGCAGTACTGTCCACGGTGGCAGGTACACTGACCAGCGGTTCCGCGCCCGCATCGCTTTCAGTTGCGCCAACAAGCGATGCGATCGGTGATGGCAGCATCTCCCGTATCCTGGGCCACATAGCGCCAACTGCAAGCGCGAGCGCAAATAATACAAGAACCAGTACAATGAGATTTCTGCTGCGTGTATCGCCATCCTGTGCCGCGGCTTCGCGCGCCTTTCGTTCCCGTGTGCCGGAACCTCCCTCTTTCGCTGCTGTGGCCTCTGCACCGGACGCTGGTGAAACACGCGCCGAACGTGGCGAGAGCGGAGCTGCAAGCGGAATCCCATGGGGCAACGGCCCACGATATTCACCCACAGGAAGCAGCGAGCCTACGTAACCACACAGATCAGTAAAGCCTGGAGTTTCGGGATTCGCTACAACAAGGAGCAGGGCACCAACCTGATGAAAGCCAGCTGCAAGGCGCCTCCAACGTTCATTGGAATAAACGTCCTCATTGGCAACCGACTCAGTACCGCTCGGCATTATAAAGACGGACGAACCTGAGTCTACAGGGCGTGCAATCTTATTCAGCGATACACCATACAGGAAACTGTCCGAGATGCCATGCGGATCATCGCTGTCCACAAGCTCCTGTATAACAGGGACCTCACCCACCAGGTCCGCAACTGCTACGCGGCGTTTCGCTCCCTGTATCCTGGCAACAGCGAGCGCCACGAGTGCAGCGGCTTCAGGGTCGTGTGCTGCCACGACAGTCGCGTGCAATTCATCAAGACCGGTGGCGAGACGTTCGCCCCACGCGGTCCACTTGTCTGAGTGTGTTCCTTCTGTCATGGGACGCCCGTGTAAATCCAATAATTGTTCCCTGAAGCTTTGCCTATGCGCTCTGCGTCCGCTCTGCTTCTGTAAGGGCCGAGTACGACCCGGAACACAGTACGTCCATCGAGCTCGGAGGTGACCACCCGGGGGGAGACATTGTCGACCCGTATGCGCCGTGCGGTTTCCTGCGCCTGGCGTTCGTTCAGCAGCGTCGCGAACGACACGGTATATAACGAATCCTCGGCCTGCGCACTGCGCACTGGTGGGTTACCGGCAGCGGCACCTCCGGAAGCGGTGCCGCCGGCCGCACGGGAGCCGTTGGCACTGCTGTCACGGGCCGCAATACTGTCGGGTGCAAGCGCTCCGCTGTCGGCTCCCACGGTGATCCCCGAATCCTCACCAAAGCGCATCTCGCTCCGGCGGAACTCAACGGGCTGGTCGAGCCCGGGTGAGCGTGGCCTGAAGCCGTTCCAGCGTATTGTGTACCAGAGGTCCTTCGCGCCTCCCGCTATCAATTCATCGTCGGCCAGGGTGGCAGCATCTGCGATGACGACGTCATGGTCCCGGGCTACAGCTATCCTGCCATCGGCCAGGACCAGCGGCAGGTCCGACCGCCAGTCTCCCACAAGAGCGCCACGGAGCTTCCCGTCTGCCACGCTCACTACCAGTATCGAGTCCCCGTCGCCACGCGCCAGCACCACGCGTCCCAGCGGGTCCATGCGAAGGTCGGTAGCCGGAGACGGCAGTCGCACGTTGCCACTGAAGCCTTCCTGGAAGCGGTCGATAATGCGAATCCGCGGGACGCCGTCCAGTGCAACAAAAACCCGGTCGCCGCTCGGCGTTAGCGCCAAGGCACTGACCGGTTCCCCCGCGTCCAGGTTGAGCGCAAGTGAGAAATCACGTGAATTGAGAGCTACAACCTTATTTACCGCAGCAAGATAGACGCGATTGCCAACGGTGGCAGCCGTCTTCTGTATGGTGGTGCTGAAGCTTTCGCCTGCCGCTCTAACGCGGATAATCATTGTATCAACGGCCGCAGTATCCGGTGGTCGGACGCGCCAGAGAACCAGGTTCCCCTCTGCCTCGCCGGCGCCAATCAGGGAGCCGTCCGTCTGTGGCAGCAGCACTGATGCGGGGAGCGGGGACTCAATTTTCCAGTCACCCCCGCCAGGTGTAAATCGCGTTACGACGCCTTTGGAATTGATTCCGTAAACTGAACCGCCATCGATAGAGGCCGCCGCCGAGAGTGCGCCGCGCTGGGAGACGATAGTACCCAGCCTGAGGTCGATCCGTACAGGGGCGCCGCTGGTATCCAGGACAGACAGGTAGCCGTCTTCGGCGCCGAATGTTATAAAGCGGCCGACAGCGCGCGTCCGCTGGGCTGAGCGCCACACCACCGAATCCATTCGCGGATAGGCGCGCGCCACAACGGAGCCACCGCCCCGCGGGATGCGGAGCAGGATGGCGTCGGGGCCTGACGGGACAGTAGGTGGCGCAGCAGTTGTGGGCGGGCGGGACGAGCTATCTGCACAGCCACACGCGACCAGCACGAGCGCCAACGCGGTAAGCGTTCGCACTGGTCTAACCTAGGCAATAAACGGCGGCGCGGAAAGCCTGAGGAGCATCAGATCCGCACGATTATCCATCAGTACGACGGACCAAAGTACCAGGTGCCGTATCCCTTGCGGCTCCCGTCGGCCAACGGCACAGCATAATCCCACCGGATCACCGCAAAATTGAACAGGTTCAGCCTGAATCCGAAGCCGTAGCTCGAAAGCAGAGAGCGCTCTGTCAGATAGTTGTAGTCTGCTGTCCGGCTCAGCTTGACGGTCTGCCCGCTCGACCACGCCACCCCGGCGTCGTAGAACACCAACCCGTCGAGGGGCGGCAGGTAGCCGGAGTTCATCTTGCGAAGAACAGGGAACCGCAGCTCCGCATTCCCAAACGCCACGCGGCTGCCGATCGACTCGATCTGACTGCAACCACTGCCGTCCACCGGCGAGCAGACAAAAGCAGCGTTCACCTCACGGTTGTAGCCACGCACGAAATCCGGCCGGCCGATCCACTTCGGGAAACGCCCTTCATCCCGGCCCACTGACAGACTCGACACGAACCGTGTCGCAAAAGTCACGTAGTTGAAAAGGATCGGGACATAGCCGCGCATATCCGCAAGGAACTCCGTCCACTGCCACGTCCCCAGGCTCGGCTGGATTTCAAAGCGCATGCGCTTCCCTGAAATCGGGCCCGTATAACCAAAGAGCGTGTTGTCGGATACATATGCCACGTATGGCGAGATGGTGTTGGCAGAAGAGATATTCTGCGTCTCACCCCGTTCGTAGTCGGAAACGGCATAGCCGCCGGCCGCATTGATGACGCGCGTGAACGGAAACACCTGCTGATCCAGGTTCACAAACTGTGCACCCAGTTCGAAACGCTGGAACCGGTTGAGCGGATAAAGACCCGCAAGAAACACAGAGCGCTGTACAAGCCGATAGATATTCTGACGCTGCTCGAAGAGAATATCGTCGTCGTCGAGCGGGTTGTACGTGATATTGGAAAGCAGATAGTACGGTTGCTGTGTAACGCCGGTGGTGTACTGCAGACGACGGCCAAGGTCGGTGTATCCGACGAATACCTGCGCGTCGCTTAACTGCCCATTGATTGCACCCGCAAGTGCAAGCCTGTGATCACCCAGCAAGTCGCTCAGAATGATCGTG
>CAZDMG010000144.1:0-4856 GCA_964506655.1 uncultured Gemmatimonadaceae bacterium | reverse complement strand
GACAGCAAAAGCAACACCAATGCGCCGAGTACGCTGATATGACGGCGCGCATGTGTGGAAAGAACGAAGCGACGCCCTGACATCCGGAGACTGCGTGTAAGTGCATACAGAATCGTGACCACACCGGTCATCACTACAACCGCTGTCAATGCCCACAGATAAAGCAGCTCCTCGAATGGCAACCAATAGACATAGAAGCCGAGGTCCATGTCGTGATATCCTTCGATCTCACCGAAGGGCACGCCATGCCGCACCATTGTCATGATGCTCCAGTCGTCAAACGGTGCAGCTATCGCAATTCCGGTCAGTACCGCGAGCAGGATGGTGATCCAGTTCAGGCGCTGCGCCGGAATCATAGTGGTGAGCTCGATGTCGGCAACACGCTGCGGGACTGCGACCGCCAGAATGGTTCGCCGTACCGCGCTGAAGTTTACGTAGGCGAAAAGCGAACCAAAGAGCGCGAACCCTCCCTGAAGCAGGAGTTGCGATGTAATACGCTCCCACCACAGCTGTCCCTGCCCCATGGCGTGGTACCACTGGTAATCCACAACCATGAGCGTGAGCAGGCGTCCACTGATCAACAGCAACGCGACGGCGAACAGCGTCAGGATCAGCCAGCCGCGTCGGGTCATCAGTTACTCCACACCGTCAGGGTTCGACACCCTGTGAGCGCAACCAGGATTCCATGACAGACCGGATTTCAACAAGTCTGCCGGAAGTGAGCGCTTCGTACCTCGCCACAATAACCGGTTGTGTGTTGGAAGCCCTGAGCAGCCCCCATCCATCGCCAAAAAGGACGCGCACACCGTCAACGTCTATGACGTCATAAAGTGAACGAAAGTGCTCAACAGCACGCTCCACAATCGCGAACCGCGATGCTTCGTCCACATCAATACGAATCTCCGGAGTGGAAACAAACGCCGGAACATCGGCAAGGAGTTGTTCAACACCCTTCCCTGCATCTGCCATTATCCTGAACAGTCGTGCGGCGGCATACAGAGCGTCGTCGTGACCGTAGAAGCCCTCGCTGAAGAACATATGCCCGGACATCTCACCTGCCACCGGTGCATGCAGTTCTTTCATTTTCTCTTTAATCAGTGAATGCCCTGTCTTCCACATCACCGGGACACCACCTGACTGAGAAATGGCATCAGGGAGGGCCTGTGAACACTTCACGTCGAAGATTACAGGCTGACCAACGCCAGTTCTGGTCATCGCATCGCGCGCGTACAGGATAAGCAGCTGATCGCCCCAGATGATCCGTCCGTCCCTGTCGATCACACCGATGCGGTCGGCATCGCCGTCAAAAGCGACTCCGACGTGTGCGTCGTGCTCTCTTACAGCAGCAATGCATGCTTCGAGATTCTCAGGGATTGTTGGATCGGGATGATGATTCGGAAAGGTGCCGTCGCTCTCAGTAAAAAGACCGATGCCGTCCACGCCGAGTGCTTCCATCAGTGCAGGTGCCACGAGCGCTGCCACCCCGTTACCGCAGTCATAAACTACCTTGAGCGGCTTTCCGTCTACGTGCGGAATACGACCAACGCGCCCGACAATGTCGCGGATGTATCGGTCGATAACCGGCACTTCGTGCACCTGCCCGGTATTGCCGGAGGTTGCGACTGCGTCTGAGTCGGCATTCGCGGCGGCGGCCGATGCAGAAGCCGCGAAACCATAAAGACGTTGGATCTCTTCACCGTACATCGACCCGGTCCCGACCGACATCTTGAAGCCGTTGTATTCCGGCGGGTTGTGCGATCCGGTGATCTGGATGCCACCAACCACCTTTTCGTTGTGCAATGTCCAGTAGAGTACCGGTGTCGGCACCACACCGACATCCACGACGTCGCATCCTGCACCGGTCAGCCCGGCTACGAGAGCATCCCGCAGTGCTTTCCCGCTTGGGCGGTTATCACGCCCCACTGCAACGGCGCCCGAAATTCCATGCGCGCTTAAGTACATGGCGTACCCGCTCCCAAGCGCGAATGCAACTTCGGGAGTCAGGTCTTTGCCGACAATCCCGCGCACATCATACTCGCGGAAAATGGTACGACTGATCGACATATGCAGCAGGGTCCGGTCAGGGAAAACCAATCAACGAATTACAATAGCTTTTACCACTTCTGTACGCACCTGCGCCGCTTCCGTAACAACCAGCGATGCCGGAGCATGCGGCTGCGACGATATGCCTGCAGCCGCGTGTACGGTTGCTTTCCGCGCAAGGTTCATCACCGGCGTGGGGTACACGCCAAGGATAAGCAGCAGCACCGCCGATACCGTGACCAGTGCATGCACTCCGGGTGTACCGGACGCGAGCGTACGACCCTCTGTCGGACGTCTCATGTACATAACGGATGCCACGCCAAGATAGTAGCCGGCGGAAACAACACTTGTCACCACCAGTATCACTGCCAGCACGTTCTGCTGGCTTCCTGTTTCGAGCATGGCCTGCAGCAGATACCACTTGGCAAAGAAGCCTGCACCACCCAGAAGCGGGAATCCAAGGAATGCCAGCAAAAACACTGTCATCGAGATGGCGAGCCCGGGGCGAGTGTACCAGAGACCGGCCATGTCATCCATCATCACAGGCTTGAAGCGCCCACCACTGACAATCACGATTACACCGAACGTCCCCATCGTGGCCAGAGTGTATGCAAGCACATAGAAGAGGAGCGCGCTCATACCGGCATCTGAGTTGACCACTATCGCCACAAGCAGGTATCCGGCATGTGCGATGCTGGAATAAGCCAGCATTCTGACAAGGTTCTTCTGGGCCAGAGCCATGACATTACCGGTGATCATGGTGAGTGCTGCAATCCACCAGAGTGCTGCATGCCAGTTGGCACCGACAGCGCTGAACCCTTCCAGAAGCAACCGGGCGAAGGCTGCAAATGCCGCAGTCTTCACCGACGCTGCCATGAACGCGGTTACCGGCAACGGCGCGCCATCATATACATCGGGAGTCCAGAGATGGAATGGCACAAGCGCGACCTTGAAGCCGAACCCGACCAGCAGCAGAGCGATTCCGGGATAAAGGAACGTCGTCATGCCATGCGAAGCGACATATGCACCTATATCCGCGAAGCGCGTACTTCCTACTGCGCCAAAGATCAGCGCCATGCCATACAGAAGGAAACCGGCAGAGAACGCACCCAACAGGAAGTACTTCATTCCGGACTCCGCGCTCCTTGGGCTCCTGCGATTGCTGCCTGCAAGCACATAAACCGCAATAGACATCAGTTCAAGACCAAGAAACACAAACATCAGATCGCGGGCGCCAGCCATTACCATCATACCTGATGCTGCCAGCACAACGAGCACCGGAACCTCAGGTGCATAAAGCGCACTGCGCCGGTTATCGGCATCGACAAGAATGAGCGTCAGGAAAACACCCAGCAGGATTACAACATCCATCCCCCACCGGAATGCATCGGCTGCAATGCGACCATCGGAACTGCCTGGCGCACTTTCTGCCCACAGCCATATACACAGTGCCATCGTGGCTGCAGACGTCACAAGGCCAATTGCAGTCACCACACCGGTGCGCTCTGCACCTTCTGCGGCTGTATGAACTGTACCCTGTTTCTCCCACACCGAAGCGAGAAGCATGATCAGTGCGCCACCACAGAGCAGGAACTCCGGCAGCATCGCGTAAACAATCGACTGCACGTCAACGAGGTGGCTCATTCCGAGGCCTCCATTGCGAGCAACGATAGTGGCGCCGCGCCACGCGCCCCGGTTGCAACTCCGGCAGTAACAGCGCCGGGATCAGCAGTGGACGCAACTGCAGGCGTAACAGCAGGTGCAATGACCGGTGCAACAACCACCGACTCCGCGCGGTCCATAAGGTCAAGCCTGTCCAGCAGCACAGAAGGCGCCAGGCCAATACCAACAATCGCGGCAGCAAAGAGCGTCATAACAGACAACTCCCTTCCGTTCAGATCACGCACATGTTCATTGGCTGAATTGTTGAACGACGTGTACAGTATGGCCTGAAGTGCACGTAACCCATAAATGGCTGCAATAATAACGGCTGTGGTTGATACAACGGCCAGCACCGGATGCGTCTTATAGGTACCGACCAGAACAAGGAACTCCCCGATAAAACCTGGAAGCCCGGGCAACCCGATGCTTGAGAACATCGCCAGCGTCAGTACAACACTGAACGCAGGCAACACCTTTGCCATGCCACCGAATGCAGACATATCTGTCGTTCCGCGACGGTCTTCAAGAATTCCGGCCAGCAGGAAGAGCGCGCTGGTTGATACTCCCGATGCCACCATTCCCATTACAGCACCGCGGATCGTCTGATCATTGTAAATGAAGCAGCCGAGCATCACGAAGCCCACGTGACTGATAACACTGTATGACACGAGGCGCTTGAAGTCCCGCTGCGTCATCGCCAGCATGGCGCCGTAAATGATACTCACGACTGCCAGAACAATGATCACGCTGCGCACTGTGGGATCTGCCGCTGCCTCAGGGAAGAGCGGGATCGCGAAGCGCAGCATGGCGTACATCCCTACCTTGATGCTGAGTGTCACCGATATGACAGTCGGCGCACCTGTCTGTGCATCCGGGAGCCACGTGTGAAATGGCACCATCGCCGACTTGACTGCGAACGCAATAAAGAACGCCGTAAACAGGAAGAGCTGCATCTGATATGAAACGACCACATGGCGCAGATCATCCAGATGAAAACTCTCCCCTCCGCCCTGCTGCCAGAGTGCAATGATCGCAATAAGCATGAGGAGAGAACCCAGCAGCGTAAACACCACGTAGCGCATACTGGCTTTCTCGCTCCCCGGGCGCCCCCATATCCCGATCAGGAAATAGGTCGGCACCAGCATCAGCTC
>CAZDMG010000143.1:0-4900 GCA_964506655.1 uncultured Gemmatimonadaceae bacterium | reverse complement strand
GAGAGACCCAGGCTCCGACAGCATCTCGCGGGCCGATAACATCCGCAACTTCATCGCCTGGTCGAAGGATGAACTCAAGCCGTGGAACGTTCCCGTTACCGCTGATGTCTTCGGGCTGGTGACACACGTCGAAGGTGACCTCGAGATCGGCCAGAACTGGGAGAAGATCATTACAACCGCCGACGCGGTTCTCCCTATGACGTACCCTTCACACTATTACGCCGGGCTCTACGGATTTCCGCGGCCGCATGCCAACCCTTACGGCACTGTCCGGCTCGCGCTTCAGGACGCAGTTGAGCGGACCGGTTTCGTCTCCGACTCAGGGCGCGTTCCGACTGGCGAAGTTATGGCGTGGCTCGAAGCAATGAGCATTCGCGGCCTCACATACGGACCGCTCGAAGTCCGGCAACAGATTCAGGCGGTGTACGACAGCGGGCTCAGGAGCTGGGCGCTCTGGAACCCGGGCTCAAAGTTCATGGACTATACCGACGCATTGCAGCCGGCCAGTGGTGGCCTTTCAGCAGTGGAAAAGAGCTGGACCAAGCCGTCATTTGAGGTGCCGCGCAATCGTCTCAGTCAGGTGATCAGAAAGCGCGACCGTGCCGCCGCTGAAGCGGCCGCAGCCCTGGCCGCAGCACAGGCTGCCGCTCAGTCTGCCGGTCAGGCACAGGCCGACTCCCTGCCTGACCGGCGCCGTTGACATTCCGGCCCGGAGACGCAACTTCCAGTAGTCTAAACCTGTCGCGCCGGACCGCGGCAATCACAGTAAAACAAGGTGGTTCTCATGCGCATCCTGACCGTAGTCATCGCAGCTTCACTCTTCGCTACCAGCCTTTCCGCACAGGACCCGGATCGCACAGTCAAAGACGGCGGCGTCAAAATTGACGGATGGAAGGCGCGCGTCGATCGCGCTCCCGCTGCACAGGGGAAGACAATCAACGACTCCAGACTCGCTGCCGAAGGCAACGCCCTTCGTCTCTCGGTTGGCCCCGCCGGGAACTTCTGGAATCCCACTTATACAGCGAGTGGCAACTACGAAGTCAAAGCCACATTCTTTGAGCACAAGATGACATCGTCTCATCCGCATTCGTACGGCATCTTCATCGGCGGCAAAGATCTGGAGTCGGACACCGAAACCCTGATGTACTGCATCGCATATGGCAGCGGTGTTTACTCCATTAAGACATTCCACGGCGCCAAAGTCACAACGCTCGTCAACATGCAGGCAACGCCTGCACTGCATAAAGCCAATGCAGATGGTGAATCCACCAACGAAATCGGCTGGCGTGTTGCAAATGGCACAGCCTCATGCGTCATCAATGGCACCGTGGTCAAGTCACTTACCGCGGCCGAATATGCAGGCCCCGATAAACTCACATCCACCGATGGCGTGTACGGCCTCCGTGTAAGCCACAACCTGGAACTCACAGTCACCGGGCTGACGAAGAAATAGCAGAGCGAGCTCGCAGCATATCCAACGCTTTCAGCGTGGCGGACGATCAGCAGCGCTGACTGGAAATTCAGGCGGCCCCATCTCCCATGATGCGGGCCGCCTGACGCCTGCTCCCCCGCCACAGACAATCACCAGGCGATACCGTAATCCTCACCGTGATTGCTGGAGCCGCCCCAGATGCTGCCATGCTTCCGATCAAGGAAAATCGCGTTGATCGGCCCTGACGTCCGCTCCAATGGCACAAGCGTGTAACCCATCGCGCGAAGCGCTACACGTGTCTCCTCCGGAAGCGACGTCGCAATTTCCATACGACCCGGACGCATCTCGTGCGCGCCGAATGAACTCCGCATCTGATAAGAATTGATGTTCGGAGCCTCAACGGCCTGCTGCACCGTCATACCGAATTCCACCATGTTCAGAAGGAACTGAAGCAGGTTCTGATCCTGGCTGTCGCCACCCTGTACGGCGAACGCAAGAAACGGCTCACCATCCCGCAACGCCAGCGTCGGTGTCAGTGTTACACGCGGCCGCTTGCCAGGCTCAATGATGTTGAACGGACCGTCCTCCGCACGCGTCACAAAGCTCTGCGCACGCTGACTCAACCCCAGCCCGGTCCGACCCGCTATCACTGCCGGAACCCAGCCGCCACTCGGCGTTACTGACACGACCCACCCTTCCGCGTCCGCAGCTTCGATCGACGTCGTGCCGGAATGGAACGACTCTGTAAACGCCGAGTCGCTCTGAATACTTGCTTCGATATCCAAGGGCGGAGTCCGATCCTGCTGCCCTGAAGGTACTGCACGCTCCAGTGGCACAAAGTTTTTGTTATCCCATTCGCCAAGCAGCTTGCTGAATGGGTTGGTCTCGCCCTGGAACGGGTACGGATCACCGGGCTTTATCGTCGGATCATTCTTCTCCCAGTTGATCTGTGCAAAACGTGACTTGGCATACTCCTTGGACAACAACCCCTTCATCGGCTCAACAGGCGGGAAGGCTGGGTCGCCATAATAGAAGTCCCGGTCTGCAAAGGCCAGATTCATTGTCTGATACAGCGTGTGGATGTAGCGCGGTGAGTTGTATCCCATCTCTTTGACATCCACATTCTCAAGAATGTTGAGCGCCTGAAGCATCACCGGACCCTGCTGCCACTGCTGCAGTTTGCACACCTCTGTGTCCTTATACATCGTGCACATCGGCTCTTCGATCTTCACCTTCCAGTTCGCCAGATCCCCCATTGTAAAAAGACCACCATCCTCGCGCATCCCACGCACCATCTCTTCTGCGATATCGCCCTTATAAAACCGATCGTACGCGGCCATAATTGCTTCCTTGCGCGACTTGCCGGCCCGGAGCGCGTTCTGCTCTGCTTCCACCAGCTTGCGGAACGTCTGCGCCAGATCCTTCTGCACAAAAATCTCCCCTGCCACAGGAGCTTCACGCGATTCACCGGGGTGCGTCAGCATCACAGCAGGTGAATATTTCCACTGCTTGATCCATGACTTCTGACGCTCAATCGTATTCGCCAGCTGCGCTTCTATCGGATAGCCGTCTGCCAGCTGAATAGCAGGCTCAAGCACCTGGGCGAGCGACAGCTTTCCGTACTCCGCCAGCATTACCATAAGCCCACCCATCGTGCCGGGCGTCACCGCTGCCAGCGGTCCGTATTCGGGCGGTGTATTCATGCCGCGTGACAGATAGTACTCGGCAGTAGCGCCCGTAGGTGCTGCACCCAGTGCATTGATCCCGATAACCTTCTTCGTTTTCGGGTTATAGATAAGAGCCTGAGTCTCACCACCGCAGTGCAGTGTGTCCCACATGGTGCACACTGCTGCAAGCATCGCAGCGGCAGCATCGACGGCGTTACCACCCTTCTGGAAAGTCATTGCACCGGCGGTCGCGCCGAGTGGCTTGCCGGTGATCGCCATCCAGTGCTTGCCATGCAGCGGCGGCTTCTGTGTAGGCGAGATACGCGGGTCGGCCGCGAGTACGACCTGATTGCGGCGCGGACGTGTAGTCTGTGCAGCGAGATCCGTCGCGCTCACAAAACTCCCTGCCGCGAATAGTGTGGTAACCAACACCAGTATCCGTTCCTGCAACATGACTGCTCCTGAAACTCGTTGTTGAGACCCTGTTTCTGCGCTCCCCCACCGGCACCAACCGATAGCAACCGGCAGTGAAGCACCTGCACCTATACCTGCACTTACATCTGAACTTACATACGCACCAGAGCCGCTATCGCTCAACCCGGGTCACACGCCACACCATATTCCCCACGTCGTCTGCCACTAGCAGCGCACCAGTTGCATCGATCGCCACCCCCGATGGCCGCCCCGAAGCCTCACCGCGGGCATTGATGAAGCCGCTCAGAACCTCACTTGGCCCGCCCTGCGCCCTGCCGTTGCCGTAGCGCACAAATATCACGCGATATCCACTAAGCGGCTTGCGATTCCACGAGCCATGAAGCGCTATGTACCAGCCAGTACCAAACTCCTGGCTTAAACCGGAACGAGTTGTAAACGCCAGCCCCAGTGGGGCTGTATGCGCGCCCAGTGCATAATCAGGAATGAGTGTAACGTCGAACGAACTCTCATCGCGCTGCACAACACGCGGGTCCGCGTTGGGCCCCCAGTACGTCCAGGGCCAACCATAAAACCCACCCGGAATCACTCCCGTCAGATAATCAGGAGGCACATCGCTACCTATCTCATCGCGTTCGTTCACAGTCGTCCACAGTCTGCCGCGATCGTCCCACGCCAGACCAACCGGATTCCGCAGCCCCGACGCATATATCGTGTGAAACCCTGAAACCAGATCTATCTCAAGGATCGCTGCACGCCCCTCTTCGTACTCCAACCCACGCTCACCATGATCGCTGTTGGAACCGACGCCAACGTACGCGTACCTGCCGTTTGCAGACAACACAAGACTTCGCGTCCAGTGCATATTCACTGGGCCAGCAGGTAATGGTGCTACCAACTCACCCGAATCTCTTATCGCGGTATCGCCTTCCACATAACGGAAGCGCATCAGTGCATCAGTATTCGCCACATAAAAATCATTCCCGCTCAGCGCCATTCCAAAGGGCGAATTGAGCCCCGAAAGAAACACCGTACGGACATCTGCTGCGCCATCTGCATCTGTGTCGCGGAGCAGCGTAATACGGTTGGCAGACGCACGCATCACACCCGCCTTGCGCATATACCTGCGGGTGAACCACCCGCGTATCCCCTTGTATCGCGCAGGCGATTCGGGCGTATTCGTTTCAGCTACAAGGACATCACCGTTGGGCAGCACATAGAGCCACCGCGGGTTTTCCAGATCACGTGCAAAGGCACCGACCTTCATCCCTTTACCCGCCGTCGGCGTTTCCCCCTCACCCCAGCCACGTGCCTCAGGTACCTTTACTGTCGGGATCAGCGACTGCCGCGGCGATGCAAGTCTGGGCTC
>CAZDMG010000142.1:0-4905 GCA_964506655.1 uncultured Gemmatimonadaceae bacterium | reverse complement strand
CGGCTACAAGTATCTTGTTCCGACACACCAGGGGCGCGGCGCAGAGCATCTCATCAGTCGCGCGGTAATCAAGCCAGGGCAGGTGATCGGTGGTAACATGTATTTCACCACCACGCGACTCCACCAGGAGCTGGCTGGCGCCACTTTCCACGACGTCATCATCGACGAAGCACACGACCCAACCAGCACGCACCCGTTCAAGGGGAATGTGGATCTGGACAAGGTAAAGTCGCTGATCGACAACGCAGGCGCAGCGAATGTTGCATACATAAGCGTTGCAGGCACCGTGAATATGGCCGGTGGTCAGCCCATCAGCATGGCCAACATCAAGGAGCTCAAGGCCCTCTGTGACAAGTACGGCGTCAAGGTTTATCTCGATGCAACGCGCATGATGGAGAACGCATGGTTCATTCAGCAGCGTGAAGAAGGTTACGCAGACAAATCCATCGCTGAAATCCTGAAGGAGTTCTGCAGCTATACCGATGCAGCATGGATGAGTGCCAAGAAGGACAACCTGGTGAACATAGGAGGCTGGCTCGCACTCAACGACTGGGATCTGTTCGAAGAGATCCGTAACCTCGTTGTTGTTTACGAAGGCTTGCACACATACGGTGGAATGGCCGGTCGCGATATGGAAGCGCTTGCCATTGGTATTGAAGAGTCGGTGCACGACGACCACATAAGGACCCGCATCGGTCAGGTGCTTTACCTCGGCGATCTGTTGACGCAGTGGGGAGTGCCGATTGTGCAACCCATTGGTGGACACGCGATCTTCCTGGATGCAAAAGCTTTCTATCCGCACTTGAAGCAGGATCAATTCCCGTCGCAGACACTGGCAGCCGAGCTCTATCTGGATTCAGGGATCCGTTCCATGGAGCGCGGGATTGTATCTGCAGGGCGGAACGCTGCAACAGGCGATCACTACTATCCGAAGCTGGAGCTTACAAGGCTTACAATTCCGCGTCGTGTTTACACACAGGCGCATATGGATGTAGTTGCCGAGTCGGTAAAGGCAGTATACGACGCACGTGAATCGACACGTGGATTGAAGATGATATACGAGCCTAAGTATCTGCGCTTCTTCCAGGCGCGTTTCGAACGTCTCTGAGGGCGGCAGTTCAGGTCCCCGGGAAGCGCCATTCCCGGGGACCTTTGTTGTTCATGTGCTTGAAGTGACCGAGCGCTTATCCCATCGCGCGTCGGGAGGCAGCGAGCTTGCGAGGAGTACTGCGCAATCCAGCCGCTTCACAGTCTCTGCAGGAGTCATTTTATGTTGCGTAATCGCAACGATCTGTAGCGTACGTGCAGCAGGGCTCTGAGTGTAATTAAGTCTGCTATACAGGCGATTACCGAGGTTATTGGGGGCTCCTTTACAGGCACTGCACTTGCATACAATGTTTATGCCCCCCCCAGCAAAATCCACCATTCTGGGTGCCGTCATCTACGGCACCAACCCTCGACAACGGAGCGCGTTATGAAGCACAAACTGAATTGGATTGCCGGGGCCATGTTCCTGGCGCTCACCCCGGCTGCGCAGGCTCAGGTTACCTACACTTTGGATGTCAGATTCGCAAACACGGTTGAGCAATACGATGGCGATTGGGTCGTCATCGACAGCTGGGAAGACTTCTTGCACATGACCTATACGGTGACTACTGCTTCACCGATCGCTAACGGGCCAAGCGATTATCTTGCTTCGCCGTCAAGTTGCTCAATCACGGCGATTACCAACACCAGTGGCGCTGATTATTCGTGCTCCTCGACTCAGCTCCTGAATTCGGATTTTCTTGGATCTGGACATGCATTCGCGGGCGCGGGGTTTGAATGGGAGATGGAAGAGCTCGAAATAGGAGGGGCGGCTACCGGATACCAGTTCTTTGCACCGGGAGCTCTTAGCGCCGACGGTGTTTACGATGTGATGTACTACGGCGGAAGTTTTACAGCACCAGACGGCCGCTTGTACGGCAGCATGGGCGATGGAACTCTCACCGTGAGCGGCATCGGTTCGACATCCACCACAGTGCCCGAGCCGTCCACATGGCTGCTGCTGGCAGGTGGGCTCGCCGTAATCGTGCCCGCAGCACGCCGCAGACAAAAGCAATAGAGCAGAGTCTTGCAGCAATACCGAGGTCCCCGGGAAGCGCCATTCCCGGGGACCTTTGTTGTTTCATCAGGCACTTGCGTTAGCATACACTGCTCCAGCTGCCACCCAAGTTTTGCGCCGCTCACCACCACCCAGCATGCCAGCCAACCTGAACAGATTCATCACCCTTCCGCGCACACTCCTGCGCGGAGTCGGGCAGATCTATTTTCAGCGGAGTTCATGGGCCGGTATGGCCTGCATCGCTGCACTCGGTGTCCAATCCGAAAGCATGGCACTGGGAGCCATTCTGGGCGTTCTGGTCGGCACCGCCATTGGTTTCCTGCTTGGTGACACCACGGCTCTGGAAGACGGCCTCCACGGCTACAACGGCGCGCTCGCAGGGCTCGGTGTGATGCTCATCCTTGAGCCCGGTATGCTCGCATGGGGCACTGCAGCTGCGGCAAGCGCGGCCGCCACAGTCCTCGCACACTACTGGCGCGCACGGCTCAGCATTCCACCTTACACCGCCCCGTTCGTACTCGTCGTCTGGCTGGTAATGGCAATCGTTGCACTGTCCGGAGTCCAGACCATCGATGCAACAGCACCGCCAGCTGCGGCCCGAGCACTGATATTCCTCCCCGACGGCGCGGTTCGCGGCATCGGCCAGGTAATCTTCGCCGATCAGCCAATTGCCGGCCTGCTCTGCCTCGGCGGACTCGCCATCGCCTCGCTACGCGTGGCTGCTTATGCACTGACAGCAGCAGCTCTCGCGATTATGGTAGCATGGACGCTGGGCTTTCCACCGGAGCTGGCTGCATGGGGGCTCTTCAGCTTCAATGCAGTTCTTACAGTTGAAGCGCTCCGCACGCGCGAAGGGGCAACGCGCTGGTGGCTGCTGGTGCTCGGCGTCGTAATCTCTGTAGTCGTTACACGCGGCTTTCAGTACGCCAGCCTGCCGTCGCTTACAGCACCCTTCCTGATCACCACCTGGATGCTGCGTGCAGCCTTCAGCAGTGACCGAGACGAGAGCAACGTGGTAGCCTGCTCAAGAGTCGCCTGAGCGCCACCTACACGACTCAAAGCGAGTGACAGTGACACGAACGGCTACGGCCGTTGCGTCACAGCCGCTTCAGCACGAGCCACGGTACCGCTCAACCAGTTTGTGTCACCTCCACCCACCCCTCGGCACCACTCGTCAGCTCCAGCTCCTCTATCGTCATGCGCACCGCCGAGCTTGCACTGCCACCGGACGGATAAACGACATCAAACCGCTTGAGGGAGCTATCCAGAAAGACCCGCGTGCCGGCCGGGTTGGCAAAGGGGCATACAGCGCCGGCCGAAAAACCCGTCATAGGCTCAACATCTGATGCCGACAACATTCGTGGCTTGCCTCCGAATATCCGCTTGAAGCTGCCGCTGTGAAGTCTTGCATCACCGGCTGTGACGATCAGGATTGGCTTGCCCGGGTCTGCCGGATCATGGAAAGCCAGCGTCTTCGCGATGCGGGCAGGCTCCGTACCAACACGTGCTGCAGCAAGCTCTACCGTTGCGCTGGACTCTGAAAACTCTATGATGGCACCATCCTTCCCGAACGGACGAAGGTGTGCGCGTACTGCATCAACTGACATGGCGTTGCGGTGTATAAATCAATGAGGAGTTTTTGGAACAGGAACATATGAAAATACCCGAACGACTTATTCCGCCGCCAATAGTCGGTGCAGTGTCTGCTGTCATGGCGTGGATAATTGCGGTCAGTACGGCATCGTTCACAGTGCGATCGCCGATCCTTGTACCCGCTGCTGCAATTCTCATAACATGCGGGCTTGTACTGGATGCGTGGTCGATACTCAGGTTCCTCGGTGCAGGAACATCAATAAATCCGGTTTCGTCGGACAAGACGACGGTAATTGTCCGCACAGGGCCGTATCGCTTTACGCGTAACCCGATGTATCTCGGGATGGCGTTGTTGCTGGTCGGCTATTGCGTCTACCTGGGGAACGTTGTGTCACTGCTGGCGGTTGTGCTTTATGTGTGGTACACAACTCGCTTTCAGATCATACCGGAAGAGAAGGCGCTGACTGCCATGTTTGGCGAGAGCTATCGGATGTTTCTTGCCGAAACACGCAGGTGGATCTGACGCGGCTACGCACCCCGCGCACTGCGTCAACACGCAACGCAGCACGCGGCAAAAGCAGCATCAATACGAATAGCGGCACGTGGCTGACTACACCACCTGCCGCTATTCTCACGCACTGCACACGCCGCTGTTACTCTCCGGTATGCAACACCAGCTTCTGCCCGGCGTTGTCATACGATACGAGCACAACGCGTCTCGCCTGGATATTGATCAGCGTATCCAGCACCAATGCTTCCGGAAGCTGTTCGGCACGTCTTGTCCGGCGTTCCTGCGCCTCGCGGGTTTCCCGGTCGAATGCTGCGGAGCCTTCCGCCACCTGGTCGGTCGTGCTGTCTTCGGCAGGTGCACTCACGGTATCAAGCCTGACCAGGCGAACTGCCAATTGTCTTGTGCCGGGTTCGATACCGACCTCGCGGAAGAGGTGCATCGGGCGATCATTGCGAAGTCCTCCGCCACGCACTGTATCCGCAAAGATCGTACTGCCATCGACCGAAACCGTAAGCATGTAGCGTGCAAACCTGCCTTCGCACTGCCACCTGAGTCGCATATGTGTCGGCAGCTGTTCCAGCTCTTCGTCTGAAAGGCGACGGCAATCCTCAATGCGTTCGGGGCGGGCCGACCACGACAGCCGCAATACTGATTCACCTGCCGACGATGTTTTCATCGGCACCAGTGATACACTGCG
>CAZDMG010000141.1:0-4923 GCA_964506655.1 uncultured Gemmatimonadaceae bacterium | reverse complement strand
ACTCGGCGATACCACCACACTCGACCCCGCGCGCTTCAAGGGGAAAATCGCGGTATTCCTCGCAGCTCAGAGTGCGGGCCCGGGTGCAGTCGGTGGACGCGGTTTCGGTGGGCCACTCGTAAGCTGTTCAGAACTTCCCAATAAATTCGGTGCGGCTGCTATCATCGCTGCCGAAGCCAACGCTGCAGCTGGCAGAGCCGGGGGGAGGGCTGGTGGCGCACGTTTCCAGGGTGGCGCACAGCAGACGCGCGACATCCGCGCCGTTCAGGCTGGCGCTGCCGGAGTCCTGATCATCGGGCTCGATAACATGGCCCCCAATGCACTCAACACCGCACTCGCGCAGCGTGGCGGTATGCAACCCGCCGCCAACTCTGCACAAACCAATACCGACCCGGCACAAGCCAATATCTCACGAGCTGTAGCTGAACAGCTCTTCGGTACCACAGCGGCGCAGCTCACATTTGGCAAGGAAGGGAAGCCTGTTTCAGCGAGCTTCGAATATGCGTGGCGCCCGACTACCAGCCCGGCCCGCAACGTAATCGCAATCCTCCCCGGCTCCGACCCCGCAAGAGCACATGAATACGTACTCGTTGGTGCACACAACGACCACATGGGAGTCAACGCTACACCAGTGGACCACGACTCGCTCCGCGCCGTCAACACCGTAACACGCAGACAAGGTGCCAACGACCCGGCATGCACGCCCACCGCCGATCAGCAGCGCAGAATCGATTCACTCATCCGGCATGCACGCAGCATCCGGCCGCCACGCCTCGATTCCATCATGAACGGCGCCGACGATGATGGCTCAGGAACCGGTGTACTCCTCGAAATCGCCGAACGGTTCGCAACGGAAAAACCTGCGCGTTCCATCATCTTCATTTCTCATCAGGGAGAGGAAGCCGGCCTCCTCGGCTCACGCTGGTTCGTTGAACACCCGACGGTGAAACTTTCCGATATCGTCGCAGCTCACAACATGGATATGCTTGGCAAAGGTCGCACAGATCAGGTCATGTTCGGCGGGCCCAACTCTGTGCAGTCACTCGGCTCACGACGCCTCTCACGCGAGTTCGGAGATATCATCGACTCCGTAAACGCGGTGATCAAAGAGCCCATGGCAATTGATAAGAGCTGGGATGTACCAGCCAACCCTATGAATCGCTTCTGCCGCTCAGATCAGGTCAACTACGTTACTCACAATATCCCCGTCACGTACTTCTCACTCGGCTACGCACAGGATTACCACATGCTTACCGATGAGCCGCAGTACATCGAATACGAACACTCCGCACGACTCGGCAGATTCATTTACGAAGTCATGACCGCAATCGCCAATCGCGCCGACAGACCGGCAATCACCGGAGATGACCCGGCCTACCCGCGCTGCGGCAGATAGACCGGGATCATCTGGGAAAAGGAAGTCGCTCGGTAACAGCAGCGCTTCCAGATAATTTTCACCCCGCAAATGCAGAACGCTCCTCAGCCACACAGCTGAGGAGCGTTCCATTTTCAGTTACCGCGACGACCCCAGACCGGCGGCGGCGGCTCCTTGCTGTCACGCTTGACGGGATTCTCGCGCAGCAGGCGCATCGCTTCCTGCACTGCACGCTCCAGCTGCATATCGCGACCAGCAATCAGATCCTTCGGGAAGTTCTCCACGTCGATATCGGGCGCGACACCCGTGTTCTCAACCGCGAATGCACCCTCGCGTGAGAAGAAACCGAAGCGCGGGGCAATCATCGAACCACCATCCACAAACCCCGGTGTATCCGTGGTGGCCACCAACCCGCCCCAGGTGCGTGTTCCGACAAGCGTACCAAGCTTGCGGTACTTGAACATGTAAGGCATCAGATCACCACCCGAACCTGCCATCTCATTGATGATCATCACTTTCGGGCCCCAGATACCGTTGGCAGGACTCGTGTACGGATAGCGATCGCCCACCGGGTTGTTGAAATACCCGTCGAACGTGCGACCCAGCAGATCCACTATGTAGTCGGCCGCGGAACCGCCACCGTTGTAGCGCTCATCCACAACTACTCCTTCCCGATCCTGCTGCGCGAAGTAGTAACGGTTGAAACTCGTGAAGCCAGGCTGCCCAGTGTTCGGCACATACACATACGCAATGCGACCACCTGAAAGTGAGTCCACCTTACGCCGGTTCCCTTCCACCCAGGCACGCGTCCTGAGACCCTGCTCGTTACCTATCGGAACTACAGTCACCTGACGCGCACCTTCAGCTGCGGGCCTGCTGTTTACAAGCAGTACCGTCTGACGATTGGCTGTTCCATCCAGCAGTCGATAGATGTTGTCGGGTGCACGCAACTCCACACCGTTGATCGCAATGATGTAGTCGCCACGGCTTACATTCACACCAGGCGTTGCAAGTGGCGCACGCAATTCCGGATTCCAGCTTTCAGCATCGTAGATGCGCTCTACCCGATAGCGACCCTCACTGATTGTGAAATCCGCACCCAGCAATCCGCCACCCGGTGCGGAAGGCGTCTCCGGCATCTCACCGCCACGCACATACGAGTGACCGATCGCGATCTCAGCTCCCATGTTGTCCATCAGGTAGTTGAGATCCGCACGGTGATTCACGTATGGCAGCAGCGGCTCGTACATCTTCTTCATTGCCGGCCAGTCGGTGCCGTGCATGTTCTGCACATACAGATTGTTGCGCTGGTTGCGCCACCCCTCGTTGAAGATCTGCCGGAACTCATCTCTGGGGTCGATATACGCACGCAGTGTCGCACTCAAACGCCCTGCACCACCCTGCGGTGCCGCACGATCTGTATCCACCAGGAACAGCCCGCCCTGTGCACCGCCTGTACGGTACAGCAACTTGCGACCATCAGCGCTCACCACATACTGCGCCGCACCCTGCACAAATGGTGCAGCCTGACGGCTCGTGAGCTGATAACGCATCAGCGATGCACCACCTCCGCCTCCGCCACCACCACGGCCACCACCAGCTGCCGCACCCGTCGGGTCGAGATAGAACACCGTGCCTGCAAGCCCCGAACGCAACTGCGAATAATTGCGCGACGGTATCCCTGGTACAGAAATGATACGCTGCTGTATTCCGTCGAAGTCGATGTTGACCGTAACAGCACCACCCTGCCGAGCTGACGAATCAGCGCCTGCAGGACGCGCAGCTCCCGCTGCACCACCGCCACCGCCACCACCACCGCGCCCTGCTGTTGCACCCGGTGTACGGCCTGCCTCTTCGTCGCTCTCAGGAAGCAGCGGCGACGGGTCCGCCCTGGAAAGCACTGCGAGATACAGCGCACGCGTCTCCGGATGATCATACGCCGACATATCCAAGAGCGAGGTATTCAACGCAACATCAGTGGACGCAAAGAACCACAGATACTTACCATTGGCATCCCATGCAGGCGACGTGGCGTCGCCCAACCCATCCGTCATCTGATGCTTCTGCCCGTTCTGCACATCATACACAAACACAGCGCGGAACAAATTCCTGAGACGCTTGGGATATGCAATCCAGCGCGAGTCCGGGCTCCATACAGGCACCAGACTGCGGTCCGCCTGGAAGTACGGATCGTTGTCCACCACCTGCATCTTCCCACTCGCAACATCCACAAGCCACAGCTGGAAATGCGTATCCTGGAAGGCAATCTTTTCACCGTTGGGTGACCATGCGGGTGCGTACGGCCTGCTCGGGTTCGGCCACGTTATCTCGCGTGGTGTACCCAGCCCGTCCTGCGACTGTATGTACAGCTTGTATTCGCCGCTGCGATCGCTGAAGTAGGCCACATTCCTGCCATCGGGCGACCACATCGGGAGTATGTCTGCTGCGCCTCCCGAGTTGGTGAGGTTGCGCACATCACCCTTCTGCGCAGGCACCGTAAAGATCTCGCCACGTGCTTCCACTGCTGCACGCTGACCTGTCGCTGATACCGCAATGTTCGTCATGCGGTTGGTTACATCCTTCCACTGCGCCATCATCCACGGGAAATCACCCGATGCAGTGATATTCACTATCCGTGTGCGGCCGCTTGCCGGGTCCAGCTCATGGATATAGCCGGCCTGCTCATAAACCACTGCACCAGCACCTGCATCCAGCGCCTTCACATCGAAATCCTTGTAACGCGTAGCCTGTGCGAGCACCCTGGATTTCGTATCAAAGGACCAGACATTCGATACTCCATCGCGGTCCGACAGGAAGTACACGACGTCGCCCAGCCACACCGGATCCATCTCCTTGCTGCCGGTAAATGGTGTCGTATCAAGTGCGAACGTCTGGAGATCAAGGATCCAGATCGGCTTGTTCTGACCGCCGCGGTAATTCCGTCGCTCTTCGTCCCAGGAACTCGGCATCCGGTACGCGACCCGCTTGCCATCGGGTGAAATCTTCCCCTGATACGCACGCGGCATCGGCATCGGCTCCTCTACACCACCAGTTGCCGGCACCGTCCAGAAACGCTGCGAAGCGCTCGGTGCATCGGAGGCCCGCCCCGATGCAAATACCACATTCTTGCCATCCGGCGTCCAGCCTTGCACAACATCTCCTCCGGGGTGCCAGGTCAGACGCGTCGGCTGACCTCCTTCAACCGGTACCGTATAGACATCGCTGTTGCCGGCATACGAAGCAGTGAATGCAATAGTCTTCCCGTCGGGAGAGAATTTCGGATTGACCGTCACACCCTGGAAGCTGGTGAGCCGTCGGGCTGTACCGCCCGCGCGCTCAACCACCCAGATATTGTTGGCATACGCAAACGCGATGTGCGTCGCGCTTACAGCAGGAGTACGGAGCAGCCGAGTCGCCTGGGGAGAAGCGCTCTCTCCCCCCTGGCCGTTGGCAAGCCCTGCGGTTGCCAGAAGTGCGGCTGCTGCTGTCAGAGCCAGTGATTTTGTGCGAAACATGGAACCATCGGTTGGAGACTGATCGGTTGGATA
>CAZDMG010000140.1:0-4985 GCA_964506655.1 uncultured Gemmatimonadaceae bacterium | reverse complement strand
TGGATGCAGCTGGAGTTTGCGTTCTCTGGTTTTGGAGTCCCATTCCTGGTGCCGGGAGCCGGTTATGTCCGGCATATTTTAGTGTCTTCATTGCGGGTTCTGCGGGAGGCGGAATAAGTGGGTTGCCTTACCAGGTTGGGTTGTGGAGCCGTACTCGGCGTGGCAGCGCTTGGCGCTGGCGTTTGGTGGTTGAACGGTGGCGAGATCCCATGGGATATAAAGTTTTCGCTCCGGGAGAAGGGGGCGGGCGCACCGCAGGCTCAGGTCTATGAATGGGTGCCGGTCAGTAAGGGTGAGAGTACCGGTGCGCAGAAGGTGGCGTCGCTTGCAAAAGCTGGCGGTCCGGCCTATGTGACACTGTCGGCCGGGGAAGTAGCTGGTCTTTTTACAGCCGGGATAAAGAAGGCGCTGCCAGGTGCTTCGGAGGATGTCCGGCTGGCACTTGCAGGCGACCACATGCACATCCAGACCAGAGTGCACGCAGATCGTCTGGCGGGTGACGGGACGCTGGGCACCGCTTTGGGCGCAGTGGCCGGGAAAGCTATCGGCAGTAATGACACGCTGCACATTGCAGCTACTGTGTCGGTGGGCAAACCCGGTACAGCAGACCTCCATGTGGACAAACTTTCCATACGCAAAATCGATCTTCCGGTGCGACTGATACCACCGGTGGTCCGTGCATTACGACCACATTCCGGTAATAGTGACAGTACATCTTCAGGTGCGATCCCTGTGCCGCTTCCGGAAGCTATTGGCGACATCCGGATATCCAACGGGCGGATGACCATTTATCGGGCGACGCCCGCGCAAAAGAGTGACGGCTGATTTCCAACAATGAGTACACGCAGAATTCTTGTCGTTGATGATGAGCCTGGCATAAGGCAGGCACTCGGCCAGTTGCTGGAGTACGAAGGTTATGAAGTGAAGACTGCGCCGGCCGGTGCGCAGGGGATAGCCGAGTACGAGCGGTTTCGTCCGCACCTGGTGTTTCTGGATGTGAAGATGGCCGGTATTGATGGCCTTGAGGTGCTTAAGCGGCTGAGGAAGCTGGACCCAGGGGCGACGGTGGTCATGATAAGTGGACACGCCACGATTCAGACAGCTGTTGAAGCGACGCAGCTGGGTGCATACGATATTCTCGAGAAGCCCCTTGATACCGATCGGGTGCTGGTGTTGTTGCGCAATGTGCTGGAGCAACAGACACTGAGTGAAGAGAATGAAAGGCTTCGTCGCTCCATTGATTCACGTTACGAGATGGTGGGTGAGTCGCCGTTGATGCGTTCACTCTTTGAGCGTATTGATAAAGTGGCGTCGACACCGGCGCGTGTGCTTATAACGGGCGGTAACGGTACGGGTAAGGAACTGGTTGCCCGTGCAATTCATCGCGGTTCAACGCGTGCGAAGAACCCATTTGTTGAAGTAAACTGTGCGGCGATCCCGTCGGAGCTTATCGAGAGCGAGTTGTTTGGTCATTTGAAAGGGTCGTTTACAGGTGCGGTAAGCGACCGGGCGGGAAAGTTCGAGCAAGCAGATACGGGGACACTGTTCCTTGATGAAGTGGGCGATATGTCGCTGGCTGCCCAGGCCAAGGTGCTAAGGGTTCTGCAGGACGGCGTGGTGACGCGAATTGGTGGCAACAAGGCTGTAGAGGTGGATGTGCGGGTGCTTGCAGCGACCAACAAGGAGCTGGAATCGGAGATAGCGGCGGGGAGGTTCCGTGAGGATCTTTACTATCGTCTGAACGTTGTACCGATCCTTGTGCCATCGCTCAGGGAGCGTCGCGAGGATATCCCGTTACTGGTCGCGCATTTTCTGAGGCAGTTTGCAGAGCGGGATGGATTACCGCTTCGCACGGTGACTGATGGTGCGATGCAGCGGCTTACACAGCGCGATTGGCCAGGCAACGTGCGCGAGCTGCGCAATACAGTTGAGCGTATAGTGATCCTGACCGGTGGGAAGGCTATTGAGGCATCGGACATTGATGCACTGGCGGGCACGCGGCTTCCGGCGGAACCGGAGGCCGGTACATTTGCTGAGTGCAACACATTTGAGGAATTTAAGGCAGCTGCTGAGCGTTCTTTCCTGCTTGGGAAGCTTCGCGCTTTCGACTGGAACGTCTCGGAGACTGCGCGCGCACTGCAGATGCCGCGATCGAATCTTTACAAGAAGATTGAGCGCTACCAACTGACCCGCGAGTCAGTTATTTCCTGAACCGACACAACGATGAGCGATAAGGACTGGGAACGGGAGCTGGCAAAGATCGACAAGCAACTGGAGTCGATCTCAGACGAACAGCTTGCAGCGAAGGCAGCTGCACCATCTGCCAAGGCGTCCGGGCTTCCTGCGGCATCGGGCTCGTCTGCTGCGCCGCCGGCAAAAGGTGTGTCTGGCGCGTCTGGAGCGAAGGCTTCTACCGGTGGAGTGTGGCGCGGCTGGATCAGGCTGGCAGTATCGCTCGCGGCGGCAGTGGGTCTATCGTTGTGGCCCTGGCCATCGGGGTGTGGCCTTCCGTTGTACGGTTTCATTGCAGCCTCTGCCGTTACGGCGCTGATCGGAGCATGGAGTGCGGTTGGCAGCTGGCGTCATCGTCTGGCGAGTGCGCATATCCTGTCGCTGGCAGTCGTGGTGTGGGGCTCGCTGTTGGTAGCGCGTGAGGTGCTGCCGCGTGTTGGGTATGCCATTCCGACGGAACTTCGCGGTCCGAACTGGGAATGTGGCCCGCAGCCTGTACCAGCTTCTGATGATGCGGGTGCGGATCCGCTCGCACCCATTGTCAATCCGGCTAGTATTCAGTCATGACTACTTTTGCAAACTTCATCGCTGGCGAGTGGGTCGCACCGTCCAGCGCGTCCTATTTTGAGAATCGCAATCCTGCGGATGTCCGTGATCTGATCGGTTTCTTCCCGGAGTCCGGTGCGGCCGATGTGGAACGGGCGGTTGAGAGTGCCAAGCGCGGCTTCGCCTTGTGGCGTGCTGTCCCGGCGCCCGAGCGCGGTGATGTGTTGCGGCGGGTCGGTGATCTGCTGTCGGCGCGCAAGGACGCTCTGGCAGATATCATGACTCGTGAAATGGGGAAGCCTCTTTCTGAAACGCGCGGTGATGTGCAGGAAGGGATCGACACTACGTATTACGCAGCTACGGAGGGACGTCGTCTTTTTGGTCATACCGTGCCGAGTGAATTGCGGAACAAATGGGCAATGAGCATGCGTCGTCCGATTGGTGTGTGCGGGCTGATAACGCCATTCAACTTCCCGCTGGCGATTCCGACGTGGAAAGCCTTCCCGGCGCTGCTGTGTGGCAACTCAGTAGTGCTCAAGCCTGCGGAAGATGTGCCGCACACGGCAACGGTGCTGGTGGAGATTCTGCTGGAGGCCGGGCTTCCGCCAGAGGTGATCCAGCTGGTGCATGGCAAGGGTGAGGTAACAGGTAGTGCACTGGTGAATCATCCGGATGTACCGGTGATTTCTTTTACCGGGTCCACCTCCACCGGGCGTCTCGTTGGCGAAACATGTGGTCGCATGCACAAGCGGTTGTCGCTTGAGATGGGCGGCAAGAATGCACAGATCGTATTGAACGATGCGGATCTGGAGCTGGCGCTCGACGGGGTGCTGTGGGGCGCTTTCGGCACGACAGGTCAGAGGTGCACAGCTACAAGCCGACTCATTCTGCAGTCGGGGATCCACGATGAATTTGTTGCTGAGCTGGAGAAGCGTGCGGGTGCTTTGGTGCTTGGCGATGGCCGGCGCGCGGGCACTGATGTTGGTCCGCTGATCCACGAGGATGCGCGCAGAAAAGTCGAGGAGTACATCGGAATTGGCCAGGGTGAAGGCGCCGAGCTGCGGATAGGCGGCCATCGTGCCGTTGGAGGGAGCCTTGATCACGGCTTCTTTTTTGAGCCTACGATTTTTACAAACGTGGCAGCGGGCAGCAGGTTAGAGCAGGAAGAGATTTTCGGACCTGTCCTGTCGGTCGTGAAGGTCAATACGGTGGATGAGGCTTTTGCGGTGAATAACGGGGTCCGCTACGGGCTTTCGTCGTCGGTGTATACGTCGAACGTCAACGTGGCATTCCGTGCGCTCCAGGAGCTGGACACGGGGATTACCTACGTGAACGCCCCGACCATCGGTGCGGAGGCCCATATGCCGTTTGGCGGTGTAAAAGAGACCGGAAACGGGCACCGCGAAGGCGGCTGGGAGGTATATGAGTTCTACTCAGAGACAAAAGTTGGCTATATTGATTTCTCAGGGGCCCTCCAACGCGCGCAGATAGACAACTATCAGGAGTGAGCATGGAACTCACAACTCCCGCAGGAACATCCGCTGTACCGCCGGCGGAACCGGAGCCGGATTCTGTTGAATACGGCAGCGAAGTTGCCGGTGAAGCTGACGGTATGACTGCCGTTGATGCTGCTGTCGAAGCTGACAGTGGTTCGAACAAAGCTGGGGCCCCGCAAGGCCAGACGGGTCTCAGCTGGATGTGGGAGACGCTCAAGATCTTCCCGGGAGCGGTAATTCTGTTCCTGCTGCTCCGCGCCTTTGTTGTCGAGGCATATAAGATCCCGTCCGGCAGCATGGAGAATACGCTCCAGGTGGGAGACTTTCTCCTCGTCAACAAAATGGTCTACGGTGCCCGCATCCCGTTCACCGATTATCACCTGCCGGCGCTCCGTTCACCCGGGCGCGGCGACGTGGTTGTCTTCGAATATCCGGAAGACCCACAGAAGAACTTTGTAAAGCGGCTGGTGGGTCTGCCGGGCGACACTCTGTACATGACGGGCGGCACGCTGATGCGAAATGGTGAAGCCCTCGACGAGAGTTACGCGATTCACAGTGACCCGGATCAGGATATGCCGAGTTCTGCGTTCAGGTGGCAACGAAGCTACCTGGTTAACATTGCGATCGCAGCCACCGCCGACGGCAGGTACACCCCGTCGCGCGATAACTGGGGGCCGATTGTAGTCCCCGACGAGCACTACTTCGTCCTGG
>CAZDMG010000139.1:0-5034 GCA_964506655.1 uncultured Gemmatimonadaceae bacterium | reverse complement strand
AACCCAACCTGGTAAGGCAACCCACCTATTCCGCCTCCCGCAGAACCCGCAATGAAGACACAAAAATATGCCGGACCTGGCCGGCTCCCGGCACCAGAAATGGGACTTCAAAACCAGAGAACGCTAATTCCAGCCGCTTCCAGCCGGAAAAATCACCCGTCCCTCCTTCCCGCTGCACTCTACATGAGAATACGTTGCTCACATCCGGAAAGTGCCGCAAAAAGCGTAATTTATCCATCCCCTGAAGCAAATGCAGAAACTGGTTGCCGGCTTACATCACTTTCAGGCCACCGTGGTCCGGAGTGAACGGGAGTTCTTTGAACGGATGGCCGATGGTCAGACGCCAGAAGCGCTGTTCATTACCTGCTCCGATTCGCGCATCAATCCCAATCTCCTCACCAACACTTCACCCGGTGAGTTGTTCATCCTGCGGAACGCGGGGAATATCGTACCACCCTGGGGTGATGCCAACAGCGGCGAAGGTGCTACCATCGAATACGCTGTTACCGTACTCGGCGTGCGCGACATCATCATCTGTGGCCATTCGCACTGCGGCGCTGTGCAGGCTCTGATCGACCCGTCCCAGTTGCACAACCTGCCAGCCACCCGACAATGGCTCACGCACGCGGATCGCACACGACAGGTCCTGACGTCAAACTATGCACACCTGGATGGCGAGGCACTGGCTACTGTGGCAGTTCAGGAAAACGTTCTGACACAAATCGAGAATCTGAGGACCCATCCGTCTGTAGCGACCGCATTTGATCAGGGTACACTCAGGCTACATGGCTGGGTATACAAGATCACCAGCGGCGAAGTTTTCGCGTATGATGGACAAAGCGGCCAGTATATCTCGCTCGAAAGTGAGATCCCCGTAGACAGCCAGGCAACCGCACGCGCACTGCTGCCATCAATCTGACGACCGTCCAGCCCAGCCGCGGGTTATCGGCAACCGCTGCAGTACTCTGGTGATACAAAGCAGCAGACAGGACGCACTTTGTTTCCATGCTTGCTGCTGCGCGATCTGCTGCCGTCCTGGGCATCGATGCCATCGATGTCAATGTTGAAGTTCATGTAGCCAACGGGCTGCCACAGTGGACGCTGGTTGGACTTGCTGCAACAGCAGTGAAGGAGAGCCGCGATCGCGTGGGGGCGGCGTTGGCCTACTCTGGGTTTGCTGTGCCCGCAAAACGGATCACGGTAAACCTTCAGCCAGCCCATTTACCAAAAGCCGGTACCGCTTTTGATCTTCCGATCGCACTCGCTCTGCTCGCCGCAAGTGGTCAGCTGCCACCCGAAGCGCTGCAGGGCCTGTGCGCCATCGGCGAACTTGGCCTCGATGGCAGGCTGCGACCTGTGCGGGGCGTGCTCGCCGTGGCCCGACACGTTGCACACATCACCAACCCGCACAACACCACTCTTATCGTCCCGCCAGCAAACCTCGGCGAAGCTCTCCTTGTACCAGGGGCTGTCACCGCCGCACCGGAAACACTCGGCGAACTCGTTCAGGCCATCAAGTATGGTAAGCTGCAACCAGCCACTGCACGGAACCAGAACAACACCGACAAACAGACACACCCAGACCTGAGCGATATCGTCGGACAGGAAAGCGCGATCCGCGCACTCGAAATCGCAGCGGCCGGTGCTCACAACCTCCTCATGACAGGACCGCCCGGAGCAGGCAAAACCATGCTCGCACGCCGGCTACCATCCATCCTGCCACAACTCGACCAGGAAGAAGCGCTGGAGGTGCTATCCATCCACTCAGTGGCAGGGCTGCTCCCGCCGTCCGATAACCCCCACGCAACCAACCGCCCCTTCCGCGCTCCACACCACTCTGTTTCTACCGCAGGGCTGGTCGGAGGCGGAGGTTGGCCACGCCCGGGAGAGGTCAGCCTCGCTCATCGCGGCGTGCTCTTCCTCGACGAACTCTCACTATTCCCACGCTCCACACTTGAAGCACTCAGGCAACCCATGGAAGACGGCGCAGTCTCCATCGTACGCGTAACACATGCCGTACGATACCCAGCCCGCTTCATGCTCGTGGCCGCCAGCAACCCATGCCCGTGCGGATACGCCGGCGCCAATGGATACGAATGCAGATGCACACCGGCAGAAATCGAAAGACACAGGAGCCGACTCTCCGGACCGCTCAGCGATCGCATAGACCTGCATGTACCGCTGCAACGCGTACCCCCGGAAAAGCTGGCAGCCAACAGCAACCCGGCCTCCTCAACCAATCTCCGTGCCCGGATCGAACAAGCACGCAAAAGGCAGCAAAGACGCTACTCGCACACCGACTACGCAGGCGAAGCCTCCGCTTTCACCAACGCGGCTGCACCTATGCGACTCGTTGAACCAGCAGCACGACTCGCTGCCGATGCACGCGCATTCCTTCTCAAAGCCGCCGACAAACTCACACTCTCAGCCAGAAGCTACCACAAGGTCATCCGCGTGGCACGCACCATCGCAGACCTCGACGCAGAAGATCAGGTGACACGAAATCACATCGCTGAAGCACTCCGCTACGGCCCAGTCACACCCAGGCCCGGAGAAGCTGCGTGACGCGCTTTCCCGACAACCCCACTGCCAGACTATCCAACAGAACCGACCGGCAGCGCTTCATTGACGATTATCAGAGAGGTAGTTTGTCTGTAGCTCATGGCCATCGATTATCGCACCAACCCGGCAGTCACGTTCATTCTCGAACTGGCACGCGCACTGCACGTCTATGGAACGCCCGCTCATGACCTCGAACGCGCGCTCAATAATGTCGCACGCAA
The DNA here is from genome assembly GCA_964506655.1 of uncultured Gemmatimonadaceae bacterium. GTDB lineage: Bacteria > Gemmatimonadota > Gemmatimonadetes > Gemmatimonadales > Gemmatimonadaceae > Gemmatimonas. The sequence continues at coordinate 2,251 of CAZDMG010000139.1, read as the reverse complement.
ACTCGCACTCAAAGCAGAATTCTTCTCCACCCCCACCAGCCTCATGGTCGGACTCGGCGAAGTCCACGAACAGGAAGTCCGGCTCATTCGGGTGGAGCCCGGGTCACCCAACCTCGGACACCTCTCAGACCTCAGTTCCATTACACGCGATGTCATCGATGGGCGCGAAACTCCCACAGCAGGACTCGAAAGGCTACGCAAGCTCCTCACCAGTAAACCACGCTGGCCGGCATGGCTTGTGCTCGTGGCATCCGTGCTCGCATCGGGCGCTGTTTCCAGCTTCTTCGGGGTATCAACAGGAGACCTCTTTATAGCTGCGTTCCTTGGGCTCGTTACCGGCGCTATCACTATGGTCACATGGCGGACTCCCGGACTCACACACGTAACCGAACCACTCACTGCTTTCATCGTCGCAACGCTGGCCTTCTCCCTTGAAGCCGTCACCGGACGCGGTTCAGGATTCATTACCACACTCGCTGGACTCATCATCCTCGTCCCCGGACTCACTTTCACTGTCGCACTCACAGAACTCTCGACACAACATCTCGCCTCCGGGACCGCCCGCATGGCTGGCGCTTTCGTCGTTTTCCTCGGACTCGGCTTCGGACTCGCACTCGGCGCGCAGACAGGGGCTGTGCTCGGGCCAATTGTTGCTGACGCAGCCGGGTCCATTCACGGACCATGGCTCTCCTCAGCACCGCTCCCACCCGGTGCGCACTACATCGGAGTTTGTGTGGCCGCACTCGCCTTCATGGTGATGCTCCACGCAAAAGCCCAGGATGCCATATGGATATTGCTTACATGCCTGCTCGCATATACAACGTCCCGATTTACAGGAGCACAGGTAGGAGACGTACTCGCTGCGTTCCTCAGCGCACTCGTTGTCACAGCCGTCAGTAACCTGATGGCTCGCATCCGCACCAGTTCGTCGATGGTTACAGCCGTGCCCGGTCTGATCATTCTTGTGCCAGGTTCCATCGGGCTCAGGAGCGTTCAGTCACTGCTCGGCTCCGATGTGGAGCTCGGAATCGCAACAGCGTTCGATGTCGCAATCATAGGTATCGCCATCGCAGCAGGCATCGTCGCCGGGAATTTCACGAGCGGCAGGAAACGCTCGGAAGCCGTCACAGTCTGACATGACTGAGAGGCAGCGACAGACCATGAGCAAACCCGCCGAATGGGAGCCCGATAAAGACTCGCTGCGCCAGGTCGCACATGTATCCACGCTGCCACAGGTGGCAGGGGTTCACATCGCAACCGCCGATGCCGCGCAAGATGAACAGATCACACGGCCGCTCGAGCGACTCGTTCACCCCGACGAGATCATCCACGCCATCGAAATGAGCGAATCCAGACGCGCCTCCTTCACACTGGGCCGCATTGCACTCCGCGCTGCAATCGCTGCCGTGGATACAGAGGCCGCACTGCGTGCCATGCTCCCAGGGCCACGGGGCGCACCACAACTGCCGCAGGGAGTCGCTGCATCGCTAAGCCATAAAGGACTCCACACAGTTGCTGTTGCCGCCGCTGCAAACAGTAATGAGTCCGATATAGCCACGCTGGGTGTCGACGTCGAACTGCTGGCCCGGCAACGGATGCCACACCAAAGACTCGCCCAACGCATCCTGACCGCCGAAGAGTTCGACGCACTGCCGGATGATGCCGAAGAACGCGCCAACAGGATCCTGCTGCACTTCTCACTGAAGGAAGCTGTCTACAAGGCCATTCACCCACTCGTGAGACGCTATGTGGGTTTCAGGGAGGTCTCCCTTATTGTGAACACCGACTTCATCACTTCAGGCGGCTCAGACTCGGGTACAGCCACTGTGCAGCTTCTGCTCCCGGAGCTCCGGGATAATGAGACTGCCATCACCACACGCTGGTGGAGAGACGGCGTGTATGTGACGACAGTCGCTGTAACACACGGCGGCGGCAGCACAACCACGCTCCGCTGACCAAAGGGTTCCTTTCGAGACCCAAAATGACGATCTTTAAGGGATGGCACCTGCAAAGCCTTCATTCCGAACGCTGGCCACGATGGCCGTTCTGGCGATCGCCGTGTTCTATCTGGGGAAGTCGTTCCTCGCAGTAGATCGCAGCGCTGCTATGCTGGCTGTCGATAACCCCGAAGGAGTGACTCCTGCTCAGGCGCTGGGCACTTTCACTGTCAGCGACAGCAGCGGCGCGAATATTCCAATCGTTGTTCCGGGAGAACCTGCCATTATCATGGTGAGCTCCACAAGCTGCGGCT
>CAZDMG010000138.1:0-5054 GCA_964506655.1 uncultured Gemmatimonadaceae bacterium | reverse complement strand
TGCAACGCTGTAACAGCTCCGCGATCTGGTTAACACGGTAATAGTGGTTGAGCACGATGAAGAAACGATTCGTCGTGCTGATTACCTGATAGATCTCGGGCCCGGTGCCGGCACACACGGTGGACGTGTTATAGCAGCAGGCAGTACTGCGGATATCATGGCAGCTGAGGAGTCTGTTACAGGCGCATATCTGCGTGGTACTCGCAGTGTGCCTGTGCCAGCTGAGCGACGCAAGCGTGATCCGGCACATATACTGCGCATTGAAGGTGCAAAGGAACACAACCTGCAGAACATCAATGTGGAAGTACCACTTGGATTGTTCGTTGCAGTGACTGGTGTGTCAGGTTCCGGGAAGAGCACACTGGTGAGCGAGATTCTGCGTAAGTCGCTGTCGCGGAAGTTTCATCGGGCGCGGCTTATACCGGGGCGGCACGATCGCATTCTTGGTACAGAGCATCTCGATAAAGTCATTGATATAGATCAGAGCCCGATCGGACGCACACCGCGATCCAACCCTGCGACTTATTCGGGGATTTTCACACCGGTTCGTGAACTCTTTGCGGAGCTTCCGGAATCAAAGATCCGCGGCTACGGTCCTGGACGTTTTTCGTTCAATGTGAAGGGCGGTCGTTGCGAAGCTTGTCAGGGTGACGGTCTTGTGAAAATCGAGATGCACTTCCTGCCGGACGTTTTTGTGCCTTGCGATGTCTGTCGCGGCAAGCGCTTCAACCGGGAGACACTTGAGGTGCGCTTTCGTGGTCTCAGCATCGCTGATGTACTCGACCTTACGGTAGAGGACGCGTGCGAAGTGTTTGAGAACCAGCCGAGGATATTGCCGCGACTCCGGACATTGCGCGACGTCGGGCTGGGGTATCTGCGGCTGGGGCAGAGTGCCACTACGCTTTCCGGCGGCGAAGCGCAGCGCGTGAAGCTGGCAACGGAACTGGCGCGGCGGGACACCGGTCGCACGCTCTATATACTGGATGAACCAACGACCGGGCTTCATTTCGAAGATGTACGCATGCTCCTTGAGGTACTGCACAAGCTGGTGGACCGCGGGAACACAGTACTGGTGATCGAGCACAATCTGGATGTCATCAAGACGGCCGACTGGGTGATTGATCTGGGCCCGGAGGGTGGGATACGCGGCGGGACGGTGGTGGCGGCCGGTACCCCGGAGGATCTCACCCTCGTGCGGAAGAGCCATACGGGGCACTATCTGGCCCCCGCACTCGTCGTGGGGGCGCCGGGAGTGTAAGATTGTGCTGCAGCACTTTCTGGTGAAGCACAGAATCAGGGCGAAACGTCCTGTGCAGTGGTTCCGTAGGTAAAAGAATCAGTCTCACACAGGAACGGGGAATATGGTCACACGCGAAGATGTAGAAAGTTTTCTGGATCGCCTGAACAGCGGGGGCGCCACTTATACTGAAGTCGAAAGTGGCCTCTGGGTCGTCAAGCCAGGCGGGACATTCGACTTTGAAGTGGTTGTAACGCACAATCCGCCGGTGCTTCTGCTCCGCGTGTATGTCATGCCGGTGCCGACAGACGCTGATGAGGTGGCGGCACTCAGCCGACGCCTGCTTGAACTGAATGCCACCGACCTGCTGCACGGCTCATATGGCATCGATGGCGATTCCATTGTGCTTACCGAAGCACTTGAACTGGCACATCTCGATTACGAAGAATTTCTGGCTTCATTCGAAAGCATTTCACTTTCGCTCACATCACACCTCCGTGAGCTCGCAGCTTTCCGGGAGACCCGCTGAAAATGGGAATTTTTGACCGACTCTCCACACTCATCAAGTCCAACCTGAACGATCTGATCTCCTCGGCGGAAGACCCCGAGAAGATGCTCAATCAGATCATTGTGGATATGCGCAATCAGCTTGCGCGCGCCAAGCAGCAGGTGGCGGCCGCAATAGCTGATGAGAAGCGCCTCAAGGATCAGGCCGACGCGGAGTTCAAACTCGCCGACGACTGGGACCGGCGTGCAATGCTTGCAGTCCAGGAAGGGCGTGACGATCTCGCAAAGCAGGCACTGATGCGCGGGCAGGAGCACCTTGAACATGCGCAGCAGCTTGCAATGACGTGGGAGCAGCAGCGCTCGGAGACAGAGAAACTCAAGCAGTCGCTGCGCGATCTCAACGACAAGATCGAAGAGGCCAAACGCAAGAAGAATCTTTTGCTTGCGAGGCAGCGGCGCGCAGAAGCACAGGCGAGAATTTCGCAGACGATGTCGGGGCTTTCAGAGAAGTCAGCCTTCGAAGCGTTTGCGCGTATGGAAGAAAAGATCACCACCAACGAGCGCAGGCTGCAGGCAGCTCAGGAAATCGACGAAGAGTTCAGCGGCGACAGGCTCGCAAATGAGTTCAAGCAGCTGGAACGTTCAGCGGGTGGCGCAAGCGCGGATGCGCAACTGCTGGAACTCAAGCAGCGCATGGGGATACTCCCGGCGCCCGCTTCGGCTGAATCAAAGCGACTCGCTGCCGGTGCACCGGAGGCGGAAAAACCAGCCGACGATGCTCAAGCTGCAGGCAGTGATACCAAAACCGGAGACGCAGATCTCATCGCTGAAATTGAAAGGCTGAGAGATCCGAACGCGGGCTGATGAAACGACGTTTCCTGATTCTGGCGGAAGGAAGCTTCGATCCGCAGTCATCGAAGACCGCCAATGCTGCAATACGTTACATCCCTGACGAAGTCGTTGCGGTGCTGGATTCCACCTGCACCGCAACGCACGTCCAGAGTGTGCTGGGCTTCGGTGGCGACATTCCTGTGGTTGCAACGTTGGATGAAGGGCTGGCAAGGCGGCCCAACGCGCTGCTTATAGGTATTGCGCCGCAGGGTGGGCAGCTCCCCGATTCATGGCGCGTGATATTGTCTGCCGCACTCGAAAACGGCATGGAGATCTGGAATGGTCTTCACACCCGACTCGGCACAGACGCACAGCTGTCGCAGATATCACAGCGCACCGGTACACGTATACACGACCTGCGTACGCCCCCGGAGAATCTGGATGTTGCGCATGGGCTGGTGCGCGATCTGAATGCAACGGTTGTACTTACAGTCGGTACCGATTGCAACATCGGCAAGATGACAACGCAGGTGCAGATCCGTGGTGCAGTAGAGGCGCTTGGTTACCGCGTGGCATTCGGAGCGACCGGACAGACGGGGATTCTGCTTGAAGGAAGCGGTATAGCAGTCGATGCAGTTGTCGCAGATTTTATCGCGGGTGCTGCCGAACGTCTTACAATAGAAGCTGCGCGCAAAGCCGATGCAGAGATTGTGCTGGTGGAAGGGCAGGGATCCGTCTTTCATCCATCGTATTCCGGTGTAACGGTTGGGCTTCTGCATGGTTCGATGCCGCACGCGATGGTGCTGTGCGCGCAACCGACACGCAAGGCGATTAAGCATCAGGAGTGGGTGCAGATCCCGCCGCTTGCTGAAGTAATCCGTGTGTATGAGATGCTGGCGACACCGTTACGTGCGGCGAAGGTGATTGCAGTGGCTCTCAACAGCTGGGATCTGAGCGATGACGACGCACGTGCGGCAATACGGGATGCTGAGCGTGAAACAGGGCTTCCGGTAACGGACCCTGTACGCTATGGCCCCGACGCTATAGCCACAGCGATTTCAGAGTTTCATAAGGCACGCATCGCGGTCGCAGGGTAACAGCCGGCAAGCTTTGGTGAGATGGCAGTACCGCACAGGTCGTACTGTGCGGTATGGCATACACGGTTCATATCATTGCGGACGTAGTTGCGCCTCTGCGCACGCTCCCACTTGCGGCAGCGCATGCGCCCGCGTCCGTACCTGCAAGCGTCCCCGCACGGACCCCGCTCGTCACCCTCAAAGCAGCGGGCTACGGTATCACTGCCGGCACCCCGGGCGGTGCGCAGTGCACTGTTCGGCTCCTGGATCAGGTGGATTTTGAGCTGGCGCCACGCGAACTGGTCATGCTTCGCGATGTGAATGCTGCGAGCCTTCGTGCACTGCTTGGCGTTCTCGCTGGCGATGTGCGTTACCGTAAGCAAATGAGCGGCGAGCGCACCGCTGCAACTGCACTTGAGGTAAGGCGTGGAGTGATTCATGCGGACGAAGTGCCGTATATTCTTGCCGGTTGGCGGCACGAATATGTGCGGAGAAAGAGCAGCGCACAGGGTTACGCCGCTGGCTCAAGTGGACCCGGCGCGATAGTGTCGCCCCCGCAACTTGTCCTGCTGCGTGTGAGTCGGTCCGCTGTGCCGGTCGCACCGCACCGGTGGCATCGATACGCGCGCAGTGTGCGGATACAGGGCGGCGCTATAGTAATTGCGGAACACACTGCGGTTCCACAGGTAGCGGATGCGGGTCATGCTGCAACAACAGCGACGTCGAATACGAAAAACGGAGCGGTTCCACCCCATGCGCGTGATGTGCACTTTGGCAACGGCAACGTGCGGCAGCGCAGCACGCATACCGTGAACGAAACGGCACTGGCCGGTAATCATGTACCGCGCCCGGTGGTCCGGCTCGTTCAGTTGGCGCATGGGCGACTGCTTAACAGTGTATTTCATGGGGGAGATCGGCTGTGAGGGCACCTTTGTGTTCGCCTGTGCGGAGGCGATCGGCAGCAATGGCGCAACAGCCAGCATGCCCGCTGCGACCTCCGTCCGCGCCGTCCGCCTTTATGGCCTTCACCCTGTCGTTACATTTCATGGCTCACTGACACATTTTCCGAAGCGACATATGCATACGTTCCGGTTGTACAACACTCTGACCCGCACTGTTGAACCTTTTGCGCCGGAAGACGGCGAAACTGTTCGCATGTACACCTGTGGGCCGACCGTGTACAACCCTGCGCACCTTGGCAATTTCCGCACTTTCCTGTTCGAGGATCTGCTGCGGAGAGCGCTCAGGCTCGCCGGATGGAAAGTCGAGCAGGTCATGAACCTGACCGATGTGGATGACAAGATCATCAACAAGGCTGCCGCTACGGGGACAACGATCGGTGAGGTAACCGAACCCTATACGAAGCTCTTCCACGAAGACCGTCGCTATCTCAGCATTGAAGA
>CAZDMG010000137.1:0-5112 GCA_964506655.1 uncultured Gemmatimonadaceae bacterium | reverse complement strand
TCCGACGCCCCGCTCGTATCTTATTCGTTATTCGCTGTTATCAGGCGTGAACTTTTGTAACCTGTTCAGCTGCGGGGCCCTTCTGACCCTGCACGATTTCGAATTCGACACGCTCACCTTCGGCGAGCGTGCGGAAACCGCCGCCCTGAATTGCCGAGTGGTGGACAAAGCAATCCTTCGAGCCGTCATCGGGCGTGATGAAACCAAAGCCCTTGGCATCGTTGAACCACTTTACCTTACCGGTCGTACGCATGGCACTACTCCTGTTGCTGTGTGTTCGGAGTCCGGCCCTGCCGTTCAACCCGAGCACTCGTTGTTCCGCGGACTGAACCCCCGCGCAGGGCGTCGATGCACCTGTATCGACAACACCCGACAACTCTGGCTCCGGCTGTAACGCTACCTGCGTAGTCACCGTCATGCTCGCGCAACCGCGCCGTAGCGCGTCCTTCGTGTGTTCAAGTGCTGCTAGACGCTAGTCGTGCCAGAGCCGACTGTCAACGGTTTTTTTTCGGGAAAATGCTGGAATTCTCATTTTCGGCATTTATTCGGGCATTTTAAGCCGTATTGAGCCCCTGATATATGCCTTACCCGCTGGACTTCCCGCCCGGCTCTTTGCATCGTCCATACTTCGCTGGCGGCACTGCCGACCGCACAGCGATACAGTCCACCAAAGGAGAGCAGATGAAGGACGCACAGCTAAAAGCATTGATCAGAAAAACCAGCTCGAAGGCATCGAAACAAAAGAAGCCGGCGCGCGGATCGTTCGATTCAACGCTTGACGCAACACGCAGTGGAAGTGAGCCCGTGCAGGGTTCCGAAGCAGATGAGATTTTCCGCGAAATGAAGCGTCGGGAATTCTGATTCGGTGCAACAGGACAGTTCGTTTATTGAACTGCAGCGTACTGTCGCCGGACGATTCTCACTTGATCGTGAAATCGGACGCGGCGGGATGGGAATTGTTTTTCTTGCACGCGATGTACACCTGGATCGCGCAGTAGCCATCAAACTGCTCGCTCCCGATCATTCCAGACGACCCGGAATGCGCGCACGATTCCTGAGTGAAGCGCGAATGGCGGCACAGTGTTTCCATCCAAATATCGTCCCGATTCATTCAGTCGAAGAACACGGGGATATTGCATTCATTGTAATGGCATACGTGCCTGGCGAGACTCTGGCCGAACGTATTGCGCGCTCCGGCGCACTCGCACCGGAAGCGGTTTTGCAGATCGGCAGAGAGATGGGATGGGCGCTTGCTTATGCACACGGGCGCGGCGTCATACACAGGGATGTCAAACCCGAAAACATTCTGATTGAACAGGGTACCGACAGGGCGCTGCTCACTGACTTCGGTATAGCAGCATTCGCTGGCGACACCGGGAGTAACGGATCGGGACGGATAACCGGTACGATGGCCTACATGGCGCCCGAGCAGGCAGCAGGTGTACCTGTCGATGGACGGGCTGATCTATACGCACTGGGCAAGACTCTGTTTGTCGCTGCGACAGGCATTCATCCGGACTCCGCGGCTACAATGAGTCGCTCACTGACATCACTTATGCCGCTCCTGCCTCCGCCTGCTGCAGATGTAATAGACCAATGCCTGGCGCCGGTTGCTGCCGACCGTCCCGAAAGCGCTGTCGCATTTATCCAGGCGCTTGGGATCCCTCAGGCGGTTACACCAGTCTCGCGTGCGGCTCTCACCGTCCAGGCTGCAGCCCGCGGAATGGAATCGACACTTGGCTGGAGTCTCGCAGTCGCCGCTGCAACAGCTCTGGTGGGGACTGGTGAAGCTGGCCTCGGACGAGCAATGACTTTCGCTATTGGCTCCGCTGTTGCGGCTATCATTGCAGCCACAGCTGTACTTAAGGGTGTAGAGGCGCTGCTGGAAACACGTCGCGCACTGCGTCGCGGCAGTACACACGATGACCTGGTCCGTGCATTGAGTGGCGTCGAACGCCATCAGACCGGAGGCCGACCACGCTGGCGTGGGGCAGCAACAGCGATTGGTGGCCTGGGGTTGGCGCTTGCAACCGGCACACTCACTGCGACCTTCAACCATCACCTGCCAATGGTGTCCGACTTTCTGCAGATTGGGCTCCTCTCGCTCTCTCCGTTCCTGATCGTGCGGGGTACAAGGGATCTTCTGAATGCTTCTCCCGTGAGCAGCTGGATCCGGCAGAAGCTGCTGACACCTGCTTCGCGCCTCATCGTTCGCATGTCAGGTGGAGGACGCCAGGTGAGCAGGCCACCAGTGGATACAGCGCTCACCACCGAACTCTATCTGGATAAGAGTCTGCGAAAGCTCTTCAACTCGTTGCCACCTCAGGTGCGCAGCAACCTCGGCGATATTCCTGCCGCGATATCGTCGCTGGCGCAGGACGTGGAGTCGCTACGCGCGGCAGATGCCGCGCTCGCAGAGGCCGAGCGTGCAGAAAGAGCTGCGGGAAGTGCTGGAAACGCACAGGAGATCGCCGAACTGGCTGCGCGCCGCACAGTAATGCATGAACGGATTTCCACCTCAGTATCGCTCCTTGAGACCATCCGGCTGGATCTCATGCGGATTGCAGCGCTGAACGAGCGATCGGTATCGATTACAGGACAACTGGAGTCGGTGCGCGCCATCCGACACCGGCTTGAGGCTGAGGAAGAGGTCCGGCAACTGCTGCGGAATCCGTTTACAGCTGGCGCGATCACCTGACGCAGGCGACATTCTCCGGATGTCGACGGCGACTGATACAGACACCGCGCAGGGAAAACCCTTTCTGACGGCAGCATGGCACGATCTCGTTGTCGTGACCTGGGCAGTGGATCCTGCACTGCTCAAACCGTATCTGCCAGCCGGTTGTGGAATTGATTTCTGGGAAGGTCGGGCAATACTCAGCCTTGTCGCTTTTGATTTCCGCGATGTACGCGTCATGGGAGTCTCAATCCCTTTTCACAAGCGATTCCCTGAAGTGAATCTGCGCTTTCATGTGAAGCGCGCCATGCCCGATGGCAGTGTGCGCCGTGGCGTTTCATTCATACAGGAGATGGTACCGCGATTTGCCGTCGCTGCCGCGGCGCGCATGATGTACGGCGAACCATATGTCGCCCGACCAATGCGTTCCGTAGCAGTTGCAGGTGGCCCGTCCGGCGACAGTGACGATGAACCACGGAGGTCACTGGTTTACGAGTGGAAGCGGCACGGGGAATGGGAGCGCGTCATTGCACTCACAACAAGTCCGTTCCGGCTTCCGCGCCCAGGTTCACTTGAGGACTACGTCGTGACTCAGGAGTGGGGCTACACCCGCAGATCGCGGCGTTCCACACGTGAGTATCGGGTAACTCACGCACGTTGGTCGGTTTCGCTGAACGCCGAGTGCATGCTCGAAGCAGATATCGAGACCCTTTTCGGGAGGCGCTTCGTGGCACCACTTGATACACCTCCCATATCGACATTCGTGGCCGATGGTTCCCCAATAGCCGTTTTTCATGGACACGCCATTGAGTCACCGCAAACCCGTCAGTAATCATTCATACTGAGTCAGACCATTACAGCAACAGGATCGCCCCTGCGGGATCGACAATCTGATCACCGGCAGGAATTACAATTGCACTACAACCAGTATCGCCGTGTTCCGACTGCCCCTGCTTACCATAACTGCAACACTTACTGCAACACTTCTGCTCACAGCCTGTGAATCCCGCCCTGCACCTGTTGCGGACAAACCGGCAGAACCTGCGCTTTTCGACAGTGTGTTGAACTCTTCCTTCAGTGCCGAGGCCGACAGCCTCGCACGCGAAATGGCACGTACCTTCGGTGAGATGACGACGCGTACCGGAAGCACTGTAAACGGCAGTGATACTTCCAGCTGGACTGCGCGCATCCAGGGAGAGAATGTGCAGGTGCTTGAAGAGAGGATTTCCCGCCCGAGCGGCAGCACTGCAAGGGTTTTCTTCTTTACACCGACAGGTTCTCTGGAACAACTGAGCGAACAGCGCGTCCAGATGAAAGCCGACGGCTCAGTGGAATCCACTCAGACGCAGATTGATTTCGCCGATGACCGGGCTCGCGCGGTCAGGCGCGCCGGTGATAAAGAGCTGACCGTATCCGACGCGGAAATTGCGGATCTGGTGCGGCATGCCCAGAGTCTTGTAGAAGCGGTACGCAATACTGCCGAATCCGGTAACTGAGATGAAAGACTACGAACTGCCTGGAGCCTTTTATCTGGGCCGGCAGACGGATGGTGCGGAGGGTGGCACCGACGGCGACCTCCTCATGGTTGACTCGCGAAACCTCACAACGCATGCAGTGATAGTCGGCATGACCGGGAGCGGAAAAACCGGACTGGGGATATCCCTCCTTGAAGAAGCTCTCATCGACCGGATTCCGGTCATTGCGATCGATCCCAAGGGCGATATAGCCAATCTTGCATTGCAATTTCCATCGCTTGATGGAAAGGACTTCGAGCCGTGGGTTGATCCGCAGCAGGCAGCAGCGGCAGATGTGACTGTCAGTGACTGGGCAGAACAGCAGGCTGCTCTGTGGAAGAAGGGACTCGCGCAGTGGGGACAGAGTGGCGACCGGATACAGCGTCTTAAGGATTGTGCAGACATCACAGTGTACACACCAGGGAGTAATGCCGGAGTGCAGCTTTCGGCACTCCGCGCGTTTGACCCTCCTTCAGATGCAATTCTGAACGACGACGAAGCTTTTGGTGAGCGTGTAAGCTCCACAACGACGGGGCTGCTGACGCTACTGGGTGTTGAAGCAGACCCGGTGAGTGGTCGCGAGCACATCCTCGTTTCAAGTATCCTTTCCGCCAACTGGCGGGAAGGGCGCGCAACGGACCTGCCGTCCCTGATCACATCCATCCAGAATCCCCCTTTCAGTCAGCTGGGAGTGATGCCTGTGGAGACGGTCTTCCCCTCAAAGGATCGCCTCGCGCTGGCGATGCGACTCAACAACCTTCTTGCTTCTCCGGGCTTTCAGCAGTGGATGAAGGGTGACGCGATCGACACAAGTGCTCTCTTGTATACTCCATCCGGGAAGCCGCGTGCATCGGTGATTTCGATAGCGCACCTGAGTGATGCCGAGCGGATGTTCGTTGTAACACTGCTGCTTTCGGACAT
>CAZDMG010000136.1:0-5189 GCA_964506655.1 uncultured Gemmatimonadaceae bacterium | reverse complement strand
ACAGGTAGAGGCGCTGGGTAAGCCAGGCGATCTATTGGTCATTCACAGTACCAGTGGCAACTCACCGAACGTACTGCTTGCTGCTGAGGCCGCGCGTCGGGGAGGTTTAGCGGTATTGTCGCTGACTGCACGCGACGGTGGGAAGCTGGCTCCGCTCTCGGATGTCGCCATTATTGTACCGACAGATCGGACAGACAGGGCACAGGAGATTCATCTTTGCATTCAGCATCTCATCTGCGATGCCATCGAAGCCAATCTCTGAGGATCAAAACCGGCTCGAACCGCCCGCTGAAGTCGTAAGGATTGCACGCACACTGACGGACGCTGGTTTTGAGACCTGGTGTGTTGGTGGTGCAATCAGGGACGCATTGCTGGGTTTGCATCACCTCGATTGGGACCTTGCCACAGCGGCACCTCCGTTGCAGGTGCGAAAGCTTTTTCGCCGTACCATTCCCGTAGGTGTTGAGTTCGGCACTGTAGGTGTGCTTGGTAAATCGGGGCGGATGTACGAGGTTACGACTTTCCGGAAGGATGTCCGCACAGATGGACGTCATGCTGAAGTGGAGTTCGGCGTCTCGCTTGACGACGATCTTGCGCGCCGCGATTTCACGATCAATGCGATCGCATACAATCCGGTTACGCACGAGTGGCGGGACCCATTTGGTGGGCGTAACGATCTCAGTCGTGAGGTTGTACGTGCTGTAGGAGTGGCTGCCGATCGCATGCGGGAGGACAGGCTTCGTGCGCTCCGCGCTATCAGGTTTGGAGCGCGTTTCAGCTTTGCCATTGAGGCCGCGACGTGGAGTGCTATCTGTGAAAGCGCACCGCATCTGACAAGACTTTCTCCGGAGCGAGTAAAGCAGGAGATGGAAAAGACGATGGAGCAGGTGCGTACTCCATCGGCAGCGTTCCGGCTGTGGCATGAGTCGGGCGCACTGTCATCGCTTGTTCCGTCGCTCGCTGCGGTAAGCGACAGCGTTCTTGAAGCTGTCGACCGCGTCCCGGTGCCAAGGGGTAACAGGAGCGCCTGGCGTCGTACTTTGAGAATCACCGTTCTTTTTTCTGATCTGTCAGGCAGCGACGCGGCCCGTGCGCTCAAAGCGTTGCGATTTTCGAACCGTGATATCGAGTACGTGTCAACGCTTATAAACCACTGGCAGAAGGTCGGTGTGGCGATGTACCGTGCGCTTGTTCCCGGTGCAGATGCTATCAGTGACAGTGGGTCTGTTTCGGGTGCGCAGCGTGTCGACGGCAGAGCGCGCAATACGGGTGTGGGTACCGGTGCGGGCGCGGTTGTCGTCAGTGACACTCAGCTGCGGCGTTGGGTGGCAGCGGTCGGCAGGCTGCGGGTAGCCGACGTAATGCGCGTGGCGTGGGCACGCTGGCAAGCCGGAACAGTGCCGCCGCCCGCAGACTCGGCGGTCCGCGCACTCTACCGCCGATTGCGCTACATAGCGTGGCATGCCCCTGTTGAACTCGCTGATCTCGCTGTCGACGGCGAAGACCTGAAGAACGCAGGTGTGCCGCGCGGACCACGGCTCGGCGCTGTACTCCGCGCACTCATGGATGCGGTCATCGAGAACCCCGCATTGAATACGCGCGATACGCTTCTGGCAAAAGTATCGGAGCTTCTCGTGGCTCAACATGCAACGGGGAAGGACTGACATGACTGGCAGCATAAAGAGCGGTACTAAAGGCGGGACGCAAGGCAACATACAAAACCCCACGCAAAGCCTCTTTTCCGCGGCCCTTACGGAACCGCTCGCATTCCGGATGCGACCACGGCGACTCGAAGATGTCGTCGGCCAGAGTCAAATTCTGGCACCAGGGAAACCACTCGGCGATGCAATACGCAACGGCACTATTGGCAGTGTCATCCTTACCGGACCCAGCGGGACAGGCAAAACAACGATCGCTGCACTCATTGGTGAATACACGGGTCAACGGGTTGTCGCACTCAATGCCGTGACCGATGGTGTGCCACGGTTGCGTGCCATTGTAAGCGAGGCAGCGGAATTTCTGGAAAGCAGCGGTCGGCGTACACTCGTACTCGTGGACGAAATCCATCGCTGGGCAAAGAGTCAGCAGGATGCACTGCTGCCGCATGTGGAACGCGGTACGATCACATTGTGCGGTGCCACAACAGAAGTGCCCGCATTCGCCGTGATTGGTGCGCTTCTCTCGCGCTGCCGGGTGTTTGCGCTCCGCCCATTGGATGCAGATGCAATTGTCACGCTCCTTGAGCGCGCACTTGCCGATAAGGTTAACGGACTTGGAAAGCAGAACCTTGAGGCGGATCGTGATACCCTCAAGTGGCTGGCCGAACGCTCGGATGGTGACGCACGTCAGGCGCTTGGCACACTGGAAGCTGCATCATTGCTGGTTGATGAAGGTGCACAGCTGACGCAGGATGTTCTGGCATCTACACTCGGCGCGCGCATCGTTGCCGCCGATCGGATAGGTGCCGATACGCACGCCGTGCTTTCGGCGTTCCACAAGTCGTGTCGCGGCTCCGACCCACAGGCTGCACTGTATTGGCTTGCGCGTGCGCTGAATGCCGGTGAAGACGCGCAGGTATATCTGAGGCGGCTCGCGGCACTGGCCACGGAGGATATCGGGCTGGCAGACTCGCGCGCACTGGGTGTGGTGATGGAGGCGTGGGAAGCTTACCGGCGGCTGGGGCCAGCTGAAGGTGAGCGTGCGGTAGCTCAGGCCACCGTGTACTGTGCCACCGCACCCAAGTCGAATCGTCTGTACCTCGGATGGGCGGCTGCCCAGGCTCATGCAGCTGAAACTCCGTCCGCACCCGTACCGCCCAATCTGCTTAATCTGGATATGCGGTTGCGACCAGACGAGTCAACACGTGTACCATACATCTATCCGCACGATTACCCGGCCGCGTTCGTGGATCAGCAGTACCTGCCGGACGGTTCGGAGAGTAAATCTTTCTATGTACCCGGTCCCTTTGGTGAAGAGAAACAGATCACCAGACGTCTTGAGTGGTGGGACCGGCACCGGAGCGGAACCATAACCGAAGATACGGAATGAGAAACGCATTCACTGTTAAGCCATTTCGCGGCTCAGCCAACGATACCCTGGCATGCGGTGCCGCAAACCGTGCTGCAAGGCATCGTAACGGCAATCTGGCAGCTGTACGCACAGCTGCAGTTGCACTCGTTGCGGTTGCGCTTATGTCATCGTGCGCTACACTTGCACGTGCCACGTTCAGTGAACCGGTAGTTCGGTTCAATAACGTAGCTGTCACAGGAATCGGGCTCAGCGGCGGCAGCGTTGACGTGGTCCTGTCGGTCTATAACCCCAATGGTTTTAACCTCAACGCACTGAGCTTTACCTACAGGGTTGATATCGATTCTGTACAGCTTGGTGCGGGACAACTGGCCGACAAATTCGTTGTGCAAAAGGGTGACTCCACCCTGATCCGGTTGCCAATTGCGTTCACATATGCCGGAATAGGTGCAGCAGGGCGTCAACTGCTGCAAGCAGGTATTGTTCCATACAGGGTCAGAGGTGATATTACTGTTTCGACACCACTCGGCAATTTTACACGACCCTACGATCAGACAGGGCGATACTCTGCGCAACTCGGCGGTCTGCTCAGATAATGATCGCTTCAGTGTGTCGCGTTTCAGGCCGCGTTTCAGGTCGCGTTTCAGTCAAAGGGAGAGTGTGAGATAGTAAAGGAACTGATAAGCCTTGAGGCACCGGTTGAGCGTGCAATTCTTGTAAGTGCACCACTCAAGCAGAGCAGGACGCGGCATCTCGTTGATGAACACCTTGAGGAGCTGGCACGTCTTGCGGACACAGCCGGCGTTGTTGTTGTAGGTGCGATCACACAGCAGATTGATCGCCCCAATCCGGCGACATACCTGGGCAGTGGCAAGATCGAGGAGCTCAGGGACCGGGTTGCAGAGCTCGGCGCCACGCTCGTGATCTTCGATGATGAACTTTCGCCTGCGCAGGGGCGCAATATCGAGAACGCGCTCAAGACGCGCGTCATGGACCGGGCTGAGATTATTCTGGATATCTTTGCTACACGTGCCCGGTCCAACGAAGCCCGCCTCCAGGTAGAGCTGGCTCAGCTTCAGTATATGTTCCCGCGACTGACACGGATGTGGACTCACCTGGAGAAAACCCGGGGCGGTATCGGTGTGGGAATGCGCGGGCCCGGCGAAACACAGCTCGAAACCGACAGGCGCCTGGTTCAGAACCGGATCAAACTGTTGCGTGAACGTTTGCTCGAGGTGGACAAAGTACGCGCTCAGCAGCGTCAGAACCGCACGCAACACTTCCGCGTGGCACTCGTTGGCTATACCAATGCCGGTAAGTCATCAATTCTGCGGGCAATGACCAGCGATCAGAGTGTCTTTGTGGAAGACCGTCTCTTTGCAACGCTTGATCCGCTTACCCGGGAGATCGATCTGGGTGATGGCAATGTTGCGCTGCTTACGGATACTGTCGGTTTTATCCGTAAACTGCCACACCACCTGGTAGCTTCGTTCCGTGCAACGCTGGCAGAAGCGCGTGAATCGGATCTGCTGCTGCATGTAATAGACGCGAGTCAGCCCGTTTGGGAGGAGCATCGCGCAGTGGTGGATGGTGTCTTGCATGATCTGGATCTTTATTCGCACCCCACGATACATGTCTTCAACAAAACGGATGCACTGCCACCGGATCAACTCGCGGCACTCAGGGCAAGAGTGGCAGAGCTCATCCCAGGTTCGGTTTTTGCGTCTGCGCTTACTGCGGGCGGCGTTGATGACCTTACCGCTGCGATCCGTGATGCGGTGCAGAAGGAGCGCCCGGTTTACAGCATCACTGTGCCTGCCTCAGACGGCCGTCTGCTGGCTGATGTGCATCGACAGGGCGAGGTTCTTAAAACCGAGCACCGCGATGGCGAGACCGTGTTTTATGTCCGGCTGGATGAAGCGTCTTCCGGGCGGTTGCGGAGGGCCGGCGTACACCTGATACCGGTAGGCTCACGGTTCGGTGCGAGTGCTTCGGCGTCAGCAGGCACGTCGACTGAGGCGTCGACTGAGGCGTCAACTGGCGCGACGGATAGCGCGGCGGCGGAGACTACGGCATAGGCCACGGCCGATCGGGAGGGAGTGGGCGTGCAGGGACTCGAACCCCGGACCTCTGCTGTGTGAAAGCAGCGCTCTAACCAGCTG
>CAZDMG010000135.1:0-5418 GCA_964506655.1 uncultured Gemmatimonadaceae bacterium | reverse complement strand
TCGGGAACAAACCTGAGGATACTGGTACGGATGAGCACTTCCCGGATCGACGAACTCCGATCGAAGTTTCAGGAAAACCCCAGACGATACTTCGCGCCACTGGCGAACGAGTACCGTAAGTCTGGCGATCTTGTTACTGCGATAGCTCTTTGCCGCGAACATCTGCCGAAGCAGCCTGGGCATATGAGCGGCCACATCGTGTTTGGGCAGGCCCTCTTTGAAGCCGGTGAGCTGGAAGAAGCTCAGCAGGTTTTTGAGGCGGCCCTGGCGCTGGATCCCGAGAACCTGATTGCCCTCCGCCACCTGGTGGATATTGCGCGCGCGAATGGTGACTCCCGGATGTCCAGACGCTGGTATGAACGTATTCTGGACGTAGACCCTCACAATGACGAGATAGCGCAACAGCTCTCTTCGCTCGTGACTCCCCCTGTGGCAGTAGCCGCCGTTCCCGAGCCGCTGACTGGCTTGCCCCAGGGAACCGGCTCAGTGTACCCGGAAACTGACGCGGAAACTGACGCAGAAACTGCCTCCGTCGACGAGACGTCGTTGGAAGCGTCTGTCCACGCGGAGGGTCAGCCGGATGAAGGAAGGGCCCACCATGGCCTTGTGGATCTGGACGAAATAGGTGGCATCGAGGTGCCGGAATTGGTTGCCCCTGTCCGGACCGCGGACCCAGTGAACCCGGTGGTTCCGGTGGACACGCTCGATTCGGTGGGGGCTGCACCAGAGGAGGTGGCCCATAGCGTAGCCGCTGCCGATGAGGCGCCGGCGACTTCGGTGCTTCCCGCCGAGCCAACCCCGATCTACGTGACGCCAATCGACCAGACAGAGGGGCACCCGACTCCTCTATACCTGACGCCACTGTATATGACGCCGGTTGGTGAGGGCGCCATCGGTGGTGAACAGCGTGATACCTCCGATTTCGACGTCATTCCATCGGTGCCGGACGTACCGGGTGAGCCGGAGCAGGGCGCACGAGCCGAAGACGCCTTTGACGAAGCCTTCGCCGGAGTGGACGCGGAGCTGGCAGTTACTGATGACACCGACCTGGTCGCTGATGATCTGTACGGAGACGATATCTCCGGCGGATATCGTGCAGTCGACTACGCTGCCGATACGGCGGACTTGGACGGGGATCCGGGACTGCCCGAGCGCACTCCGGAGTCGACGCCAATCGACATTGAAGAGGCGGTTCAGGCTTTCAGCCTGCACGACCCCGTGCTGGAGATTGATCCCCGGTTCGCCGGTACGCCAACAGCGGCTGCAGACGTTTCTGAGCCACCTATGCTGTCGGCGGTGGAAGCAGAACTGGAGTTCGAAGAAGGGCTCCTGGCCCCGGAGTGGCCGGATACATCAGTACTCGCGGCTCGGCTTGCCACGCCACCGGAAGAGACTGCCGTCACGCCAGCATGGTCGCAGGAAGCGGTCGACGCATTCGGACGCGAGGTATCTGACCCCGCCGTAGAGGCCGTGGTTGAAGAGATCGAGTACGGCGAACGCATTGATCTGGTGGTGGACGCCGATGAAATCGCGGCAGCCGATGAGTCGGTGGTCGAGCCCGTGGCTCTCGCAGAGTCAACAGCAGTGGATGAGTCTGTGGTCGACGAATCGGCGGTCACCGCGGAGTCCGCAGTTCTCGCAGAGGACACTGAAGAGGGCACTGCGACTGAGGTGGAAGTCGAGGCCGCTCAGGTGAGCTCAGTTTTGGCCGATGCCGACTTGCAGTTGGCCGGCGATGTCGCAGCCGAATTTGCCGACGACGCGGTGCAGGCTGCGGAGCTTGACCCCACCACGGAAGCGGAGGTGGAGGCTGTAGCTCAGGCACTCCTGCGCGACGCGCGTGCATCGGGGGAGAACGAGGCTATTCGCGTCGAGGCGCTGGACGGGGCCGGGGACGTGGTATGGTCACGGAATGTCGAGGAGCCGTTGGTGCAGCATGAGACTCCTCTGGTCAGCGCTGCGTTTGAAGATGAGCGTCCTGTAGATGAGCACCCTGCCGATGCGCGCACTGCCGATGAGCGCCCTGCCGACGAGCAGTTGGACCCCGACTCTCCGGCATTCTTTACCGAAACAATGGGTGAGCTGCTCGTTTCCCAGGGCTTCGCAAGCCGGGCGTTGATCGTTTACCGGGAGCTCGTCAGGCGGCGCCCTTACGACGAGGTGCTTGCTGCCCGACTCGCGGAGCTGGAAGCCGCAGAGGCGCCGCAGGACGAAAAGCTGCATCACACTCCACTGTTGGTGTCAGCAGTCGCTGCCGAGGACACAGAGCAGCCAACTGCACGCGAGCGCTTCCTGAAGCTCGCGATGCGACGCGTGCCGCGACGTACGCCACAGGCGGCTACTGTAGCAATTGCACCGCCTGCAGAAGGACTGGCAACACTCTTTGGTGCCGAAGCTTCGGACTCGCCGGATGAGTACGCTGCCAGGCTTTTCGCGGACGCATTCGCTCCGATGGATGAACCCCCGGTTGGTTCCCACTCCATGGCGACACCCATTGTCGTTACGCGCACCATCACGGCACCTGCGATCCAGGCAGTCGAACCGGCCGAGTCCGTCAGGCGAACACCAGCTTCATCATTCTCATTCGACCAGTTCTTCCCGGACCCTGCGGTCGCGAAGGCTCAATCCACGCCGCCGAGACCCACCCCGGGCTACACTGTGCGGCACACACCGTCTTCTGCTCCGCCAGTGAGTGATGACCTCGCAGAGTTTGCTGCGTGGCTCAAGGGACTCGACAAGCAGTGAAAATAGCTGTTCTGAACGGACCGAACCTGAACCTCCTCGGCGAGCGTGAACCAGCCATCTATGGCCACGTCACGCTCGCTGATGTTGAACAGCACCTCCAGAGTATCGCTAAGGAAATGGGCGTTACAGTTGAGTGCGCGCAGTACAACGGTGAGGGAGAGATGATCGATGCGATCCACCGTTGGCGTGGTTCAGTGGCGGGTGTAGTCATCAATGCTGGCGCATATACGCACACCAGCCTTGCACTTCGGGATGCGCTTACAGGCGCGTCTCTTCCGTTCGTCGAAGTTCACATTTCGAACACCTATGCCCGGGAAGTGGAACGTCATCACTCCATGCTGGCGAGTGCCGCTGTGGGCTCTGTTGTCGGGCTGGGAACGGCCGGTTACGAATATGCATTGCGCGGTCTGGTTAACTGGCTGAGGTCGGACAACAGATAGTTGCGCGATTCATATCCGGCCCGCGTTGCGGCGCTCCGCGATTCACTCGCGCGCGCCAATCTTGACGCGCTGCTTGTCACCAGTCTCCCGAATATCCGCTACATAACGGGCTTCTCCGGGAGTAATGCGCTGCTTGTGGTGTCACCGACGCAGCTGATCCTCTTCACCGATTTTCGCTACGAAGTGCAGGTTGGGGAAGAGGTGCCGGACGCTGTGAAAGTCCACATCGAAGAGAGCAGCCTCTGGCAGGGACTCTGGCGGGAGCTGTCGCACAAGGTAAGTGCTGAGCGCGTGGGATTTGAAAGCGGCCACCTCGTGCACCGCGATTTTGCGCGTCTCCTGGAACATGCCGATCATTTTCAGTGGCGCCCCACGTCTGATATCGTGGAACTGCTGCGCGAGCGGAAGGATCCGGCGGAGATCGCGCTGATCGGGGAAGCGGTCCGCATCGCTGAGGGCGCGCTTAGTGACACCTTGCCTCAGATCCGTGCCGGGCTTACGGAAACGGCTGTGGCTGGCATTCTGGAGCATGCACTGCGCGAAAGGGGGAGTGAAGGGCTACCGTTCCAGACGATAGTGGCATCAGGGCCCCGTTCGGCACTTCCGCATGCTCATCCTGGCGAGCGGGTACTTGAGCGCGGGGATCTGGTACTGCTGGACTTTGGTGCGACTTACCGAGGCTACTGTTCCGACATCACGCGGACTTTTACATTGGGACCTCCGACGGACGAGCAGCTTCGGATTCACGGCATCGTACGTGAGGCAAACGAGCGCGCTTCGGGTTCGCTTCGGTCCGGAATATCCGGAATGGCTGCGGATAGCGTCGCACGGGAGTACATTGCCCACCACGGGCTCGGTGATGCCTTCGGGCATTCGTTGGGTCACGGGATAGGGCTGGAGATTCATGAGGCACCCAGGCTTGCCCGTACTTCGGAGTCACTGATCCCGGAAAACGCAGTGGTAACCGTCGAGCCCGGGATTTATCGTCCCGGGTGGGGTGGAGTGCGCATTGAGGATGACGTGGTTGTTACTGGCGAAGGGGCACGGCTCCTCACCACATTCTCACGCGACCTGTTGCCCATCGGCTAGCGCCGGGCCGCTGTTCACACCAATAATCCGTTTATTCAGACTGCCGGCATCCGCCGTCAGGAAGTCAACAACATCTGCTGTCCATACCATCCATGATCGACCTGCGCTATGTAAAGAAACTGATCGAGATGCTCGACGAATCTTCAGTCGACTCGATCGAAATTTCCTCTGACAAGGGGATGCGGTTGCGTCTTTCAAAGAGTCCGCAGCAGCGGGGCGCAATCGCTATTCCGTCGCAGGTACCCACTGTTGCACCCGCGGCTGCTGTGTTGCCACCTGCCGCCGCAGTGCGTCCTCCGGACGAGGGAGTAGCTGCGCCGGCACCGAAAGTGGAGGTGCCACGGAGTTCCCTGCTCGAGATCAAGTCGCCAATGGTTGGAACGTACTACGGGGCACCGGAACCTGGTGCCAAGCCTTACGTCAGTGCAGGGGATCGCATCAGCAAGGGTCAGATAGTCTGTATCATCGAGGCGATGAAGATCATGAATGAGCTGGAATCCGAGTTCGACGGCGTGGTGCGCGAGGTCGCGGTCACCGATGCGCATCCGGTCGAATATGGTCAGGTACTCTTCCGCATCGATCCGACCGGCTGAGACATGAACTGATGACGATGGCCCCCGGTGCCGCAGCTGGCACCGCAAACGAACCCGCAACATACCAGACGGCCAGGGAGGCAGGACGCACCAACGGTGCACCGCCGCCACTGGGTTTTGATCTGAAGGCGGCACTGCTGCACATGGTGCGGGAGGGGGCATCGGACCTTCATCTCAAGGTCGGCAAGCCGCCGACATTGAGACTGCATGGCGACCTTGTTCCGCTCGCCATGCCGCCACTCAGGCCTGAAGAGCTGCGCACTCTCGCTGAACGCTTGCTCCCTGCACCGCATCTGCGTGAGTTTGTTGAGTTCCGCGAAGCTGACTTCGCTGTGAATGTCCCGGGCGTCGGTCGCTTCCGTGTGAACGTGTACCAGCAGAAGGGGACCGTCTGTTTCGCACTTCGCTCAATCGCGCACGCAGCTCAGTCCATTTCTGAACTGAACCTGCCTCCGATCCTGGAGCAGATTGCAATGAAACCGCGCGGGCTTGTATTGGTCACCGGAGTCACTGGCTCCGGCAAGAGCACCGCGTTGGCCGCAATGATTCAG
>CAZDMG010000134.1:0-5426 GCA_964506655.1 uncultured Gemmatimonadaceae bacterium | reverse complement strand
CTTGTCAACGTATTTTGCCAGGCTGGGGAAGCGTGGCTTCAGGGAATCGCTGTTGATACCCACTACTACAGTCACCAGCGCGGACCCATCAGCTTGCTTCGTCGACTGCAGTGAGTCAACGGTGAGTAATTGACCGAGTATGCGTGCGGTGCGCGGTACTGTGGTGCGGTAATCGTTTTGGATCGTGGGAGCAGCGCGCTCCAGCGAAGCAAAAAAGGCGTGCACTGTGGCAGCCACATTGTCGAGCGGGATAGGGCCTACAGCGTGATCGACCGCTGTCTCCCACCGCCAGTCGTTGTTGCCTTCCTCAGTGAGGGACATGAGATGTCGCTCGTCACCGGTATTTTTGGGCAAAGGCACCGCGGCTGCCGTCCGGAATGTGTAGCGGCCGTTTTCGGAAGAAGCGAACACTTCGAGGCTACGCTTGCCACCTGTGGCTGTTGATGCGGCAAAGGTCCAGACAGAGGTGTCATTAATGAGCTTCGAGGGCGCAAATGCGTAGCGGGCAATACGCATGCGGGCGTGACTGAACTTTTGAGACCGTTCAACGTTGGTGAACCGGTGTTCCAGCGCCATTGTAACCCCGTCGGCGTTGGTCGCGGCCGACCTGGGGTCACTGCCATGCGCTTCGATAACACCTCGGCAGCCTCCAGCCGTGGCTGCGAGCAGCGCGACCGCGACAAAGCTTCGCGCCAGTCCGTTTAACCAACGCCCGGCAAAGCGGGTGGTGGTCTTGTGGCGCCTGAAGGCGGGGCGTTCGCGAACCGGCGCCCCTTGCCGGTGCACGTCAACAGCGGTCATTGGAAATCAATGGTCTGGCTTATCTCTGGTAAAATCATCTGCGCCTTATACCCGGGCGAACGCTCGTCGTGCCTTGAACGGCGCTCACTGTGGCCGGCAATAATGCCACAGAGCGCCCTGGATTGGTTAACTTTAAAGGTTATGGATCATCACACCCAGACTTCTTCCAACGTGTCGAATACGGAACTTCCACCGGGCGGAACCCCGGATGCCGCGCCGAACCCTGCCACGCCTGCTCCGCGTCGCGATTTTATCCGCGAGATGGTCGCAGAAGACGTAGCGACCGGGCGCTTTGGCCGCGGGCCGGCCACCAGGTTCCCCCCCGAACCCAATGGTTATCTGCACATGGGGCATGCCAAGTCAATTTGCCTCAATTTCGGTATCGCTCGGGAGTTTAGCGGTACATGCAACCTGCGCTTCGACGATACCAACCCGTTCACTGAAGACATCAGGTACGTCGAGTCCATCAAGCGCGATGTGCAATGGCTTGGATTCAATTGGGACAACGAGTTTTATGCGAGCGATTATTTCGAACAGCTGTACGAAATAGCGGAAACCCTTGTCCGTAAGGGGAAGGCGTACGTTGATTCGCAGACTGAGGAAGAGATCCGTGAAGGACGCGGCACGGTAACAACGGCTGGCACAGCTTCACCCTGGCGCGACCGGTCCATTGAGGAAAATCTGGATCTGCTGCGCCGGATGCGTGCGGGTGAGTTCCCCGATGGTGCGCATGTGCTGAGGGCGCGCATCGATATGGGTCATCCGAATATGATCATGCGGGACCCACTGCTGCTCCGCATACGTCACGCAACGCACTACAGGCGTGGCGACGAATGGTGCATCTACCCGCTGTATGATTTTGCCCATGGACTGAGCGATGCCATCGAAGGGATTACACGTTCGCTTTGCACACTTGAGTTCAAGGACAACCGCGAGATCTACGACTGGCTTGTAAGCGAAGCGGGATTTGTGAATCCGCCGCGGCAGACAGAGTTCGCACGCCTGGAGCTGGATTACACTGTGCTCAGCAAGCGGAAGCTGCTGCGTCTGGTAAACGAAGGTCATGTAAGCGGCTGGGATGACCCGCGCATGCCGACTATTGCAGGGTTGCGTCGTCGCGGTGTTACGCCGGAAGCGATCCGCGATTTCGTGGAAGAGATAGGTGTGGCAAGAAAGGATGCCCGCATCGAACTCGCAGGGTTTGAGCATGCTGTGCGCAACGATCTCAACATGAAGGTGCGTCGCGTACTTTGTGTTCAGAGGCCGCTCCGCGTCGTGGTAACCAATTATCCGGAAGGTGAAGCGGAGTGGCTGGATGCGTCATACTATCCGCATGATGTCCCGCTGACAGGTTCGCGCAAGATCCCGTTCTCGCGTGAGCTTTACATCGAGCAGGACGACTTCATGGAAGACCCGCCGAAGAAGTTCTTCAGGCTTGGTCCTGGGCGGGAAGTAAGACTCCGTTTTGGTTACTTCATAACGTGCAATGAAGTTGTACGGAACGATGCGGGCGAAGTCGTGGAGCTGCGCTGCACCTACGACCCTGAGACGCGTGGCGGGAATGCCCCTGATGGCCGCAAGGTGAAGGGCACGATCCACTGGGTGTCTGCAGAGCACGCGCTGGACTGCGAGCTCCGGTTGTACGACAGGCTCTTCTCGCGCCCGGATCCCGATGACGTTGGCGAGGGTGAGGATTTCCTGGCGTCGCTCAACCCGGAGTCGCTGACAGTGGTGCACGGCAAGATTGAGCCGAGTGTGGCTGAGGAGTCCGCGGGCACCAGGTATCAGTTCGAAAGGGCTGGCTATTTCATGAGCGATGTGGAGGACTCGAGGCCGGGCGGCGGAGGTCGCCTGGTGTACAACCGGATTGTGGGTCTCCGGGACAGCTGGGCCAAGGAGCTAAAGAAAGGGTAGGGGTGCGCGGGGGCGTAAGGTGGCACCCCGGGGGGCGGAGGGAGCGCCTGGAGGTAACCAAGGGTTCCTAAAGGGAGTCTTTGCTCGGTGCCGCTTTACCGGAGAGCGCCTGTGGTTCTATATTGTGAGGCTTACCGGCAGAAGTGCCGGCCTTGCCAGCTGCCCCTTAGCTCAACTGGCAGAGCGTCTGACTCTGGATCAGAAGGTTCCTGGTTCGATCCCAGGAGGGGCAATGATGTAAACCCCTGTTGTGCAGACAGCTGCGCAGCAGGGGTTTTTGTTTGGCGTGTCGCTAACTGCCGCGATGCGGAGGCAGTGCAAGCTTCCACCTGATGGCGGCTCCACGTGTGGCGAACCCCACTCCGAAGCTCAACGCTGCCGGCCATGGTGCGGGAACCGCGAGTGCTGTGAGTGCCACGAAGAGCGTGGCACCGACGAGAGCCGCAGTGACATAGAGCTCGTGCCTCATGAGGATCGACGGTGAGCCTGCTGTGATATCGCGGATTACTCCACCGATACACGCGGTGATGATGCCCGCGGCGATCGCGGCCAGGGGTGCAATGCCGAACTGCATGGCCTTACCTGCTCCATAGACCGCATAGGCTGCGAGCCCTGCTGCGTCGAACCATTCAATAGCGCGTTCAGGCCAGAGCCGAATCGGGATCAGCCATGCAGCCAGCGCAATCGTTACGCAAAGAACGACTGGTGCAGGGTCGTGCATCCAGAAGACAGGTGCGCCTATGAGGAGATCGCGTAGTGTCCCACCGCCCGTTGCAGTGACTAATGCAAAGAAGCAGGCGCCAATAAAGTCCAGCCGTTTTCTGACGGCGATAAGGACGCCGGAGACAGCAAAGACTGCCATGCCGGCAAGGTCCAGCCAGTGAAAGAGTGACTCAACAGGTAGCATGATCGGAACTTAGCCACCCGATGACTGGTTGATTGGCCCACAGCTGCTCGGCATGAAACAGCTGTGAGGTGACTGGCCAGCGTGGCGGGATTCTCCGGATGTGGCGCGCCCTTACGGTCCGTGGACTGGGCTTGACCAGGCACAGCATATGTATAATTTAGGATATCCTAAAAATTAACTTTGTAAACACTGTCATGGGTTTGATGAATTCGAACGCTGGGCAGCAAACCTCTTCAGTAATGAGATCGGAATACTTTGGCCATTCAGCTTCCCGTACTACCCTCGTCCGGCAGGTGATGGCCATGGTAGTGCTTGTTTCGACGCTTGTTTCGCTGCCCGCGCCCGCAGAGGCTGCGTGGGCTGTACAGGTACCTAAAACGAGCGGCAGACTGGCCGATGCTATTACGGCAGCCAATACCGGTACCGTCATCGGTACGGTGAGCGACAACAGTGGTGCCCGGATCGGGTATGCTACTGTGGCTCTGGCGGGACCGACTGCCGGCGCACCCATCGGGGCAATAGCTGATTCGACAGGCGTGTTTGTAATACAAGGTGTGCCGGCCGGTGCTGGTGTACTCCGCGCCTCTATGCATGGCTTCCGCGCGGTGGAGCTCGGTTTTCTGCTTGCTGCGGGTGATATCGTCCGGCTCGAATTCGTACTCGTACCCGAGGTAATCTCAACGCTCGACGCAGTAACCGTTACCGGCACACTCAAACGCACATCGGTGCTCAACTCGCCTGTTAAGGTCGAGGTGATACCTCCGGCCGTACTCCAGCGCAGTGCGACCAATAACCTCACAGAGGCGCTGCAGTTTGTGAACGGGCTCTACAATCAGGTCGATTGTGGTGTTTGTTATACCAACAGCATCCGGATAAATGGTATGGAAGGGCCCTACACTGCGGTCCTCATAGACGGCATGCCGCTGATGAGTTCACTCGCCTCAGTGTACGGACTCAATGGAATCAATCCGGCGCTCATCGAACAGGTCGAGGTAATCAAGGGACCGCTCTCCACTCTTTACGGTTCCGAAGCAATGGCGGGTGTCATAAATGTCATTACGAAGGATCCGCGCTTTGCGCCGCGTGCAGTGGTAGACGTGTCGTCCACAACAGACATGGAAAACAATCTGGATGTCGCAGTCAGCGCACACAACGGCGCTGTATCGGCATTTGCAAGCGGGAACGTGGCTCACAACAACCGGTTTGTCGATCGGAACAGCGATGGCTTCACCGATTTCCCGCTCAATAAAAGAGGCGTTGCATTCGGCAAACTGGACTACGCACCCGAAGGTATCGCCCGTGGTTCAATCTCCACGAAATTTCTGTATGAAGACCGCTTTGGAGGTGTCGCAGCATGGACACCTGCCGACAGAGGCAGCGGTGAGGTCTATGGCGAATCTGTTTACACACACCGCTTCGAACTGCTTGGCAGTTACACCTTGCCGGCACGGAGTGGCTTGCGTGCCTACGGTGCGTACTCATGGCACGATCAGGATTCATGGTATGGCAACTCGCGTTACGACGCGCGGCAACAGGTAGCGCATGGGAATCTGGTATGGAGCGCCGCAGCCCGGGGGCATGATCTCCTGCTCGGCGCATCAGCACGGTGGCAGACTTACGATGACAATACGCCTGCCACTGCCGAAGCTGACAGTCGTTTCATCCCGGGGCTCTTTGCACAGGATGAATTTGCGATTCTGAGCTCACTTAAACTGTTAGCTGGCGCACGGCTGGATCATCACAGTGCACATGGAGCCATACTGTCGCCACGTGTGGCGGCCAAATGGGATATCGCACAGCACAC
>CAZDMG010000133.1:0-5442 GCA_964506655.1 uncultured Gemmatimonadaceae bacterium | reverse complement strand
GGGAATACCGGGCGGGGGCAGGATCGGGGACGGGGGCGGGATCGAGGCTGGGGGGGCGGCGGGCTCGACCGGCTCGGGGAAAGAATTTTCGGTCACGAGGGCTATCATACCTCTTTTTCAGAAGTCCGCCAGCCCTGTTTTCAAACTCCACAAAATTTCCCCATAACGGGGGTATTAACGGCCTTTCCCGGCCAACGTCTATATGTCAATGGAGCGGCGGCTTTGGCCGCCCCTTTGTAGTCAAACCCCTGGACAAATCAGAGACCTATGAAGACCACGATCCGAGTTTTCGCTGCTGCGGCGATGCTTATTGCCGCTTCTACCCCTGCATTCGCTCAAGGCGGTGGTGGTATGGGCGGACGGGGAAACTCCGCTGAAATGCAGGCACAGCGGCGCGCTATGCTTTTCGAAGGCATAACGCTCACAGATGCACAGAAGGTGCAGGTGGACTCAATTTTCGACGCTGCGCAGAAGGCTCAGGTTGAGCTGATGCAGAACGCCGGCGGCGACCGTGAAGCAATGATGAATGCCAGACAGCAGATCCAGACCAAGCAGAATGAAGGTCTCAAGAAGGTGCTGTCGGCCGATCAGTTCAAGAAGTACGAAGAGAACCTCGCCAGGATGCCCCAGGGTCGGGGTGGTCGCGGTGGCCGCGGTGGCGGCAACATCTGACAGCACGTCAGTGTAAATGACCTGAGCAGCTGAACCAGCTGTCTCACCATGTGAATCAGGGGCGTCCAACAAGGCGCCCCTGATTTTTTATGGATCCTTGTTGACGCAACGTCTGCACCATTGATTCACTGATATGCACAGCTCATTGCGCCAGTACTCTGCCCAGGTGCACCGCCATGCGCGGTGAGTTCGTCGATATCGATGGCTCCCGTATCTATTGCTTTGCCGCCGGCACGCGCAGCGCTGCAAACCCGGTTGTTCTCATTCATGGCTGCTTCACTTCCTCGTACCTCTGGCGCGATCTGACCAATCGTATCCCTGCCGGCCATCGCATCCTCGTCATTGACCTCCTGGGTCACGGCAGAAGTGACCCCCCACGGGGGAAGGCGATGACTCTCGCAGCTCATGCCGCAAGACTCGAAGCAATACTCGACACCTTCGGTGTCAGGAACGCCGTACTCGTCGGGCATGGTGCAGGTGCTGCAATAGCTGCCAGGGTCACAGTCTCGAAACCGGCGCTCATATCAGGGCTCGCACTGATCGCACCAACATTCATCGGCGACGCACCGACAGGTAAACTGCACAGACGCTTCCGTCGGATTGCATACGCAGTGCCACTCTGGAAGCGCTTGTCGGGAGAATGGCTCGCTTCTTTCCTTCACACTGCACTTCTGAGTGGTTACAGCAACCGCAGAAGCGGCGCACGTACGCTTGACGTACACCTGCGTGGCTATCGCTACGGGGCAGGACGCGATGCTGCCTGTGCGCAACTTACTGCACTCAGACATTCAGGCGCAGACAACGGTACTCTGATCAAAGCCGGTGCACTCCGGTGTCCCGTCCTGCTCGTGACTGGTGGGAATGATCCGTTTCTGAAAGACGCAGCCGCCAACCGCCTGACCGCGCATCTGCAGTCAGCCTCCGGTGGTAACCTTTTCGTTCACACGATTCCGGAAGCGTCGCACATGATCCCGGAAGACGCACCCGAACTCCTTGGCGCAGCTTTGGCTGATTTCCTGAATGGGGAAGAGCAGCCGGTCAATCCAGTTTTCTGAGCTCGTCCGCGACTTCTATTGCGCGCCCTATGTTGGAAGAGAGCGCACTGGCATCGTGTGTTGTGGTTGTAACATCATCGATTACTGAACCGACACCCAGAGCGCGGAGCCGGATCATATCCAGTCGCAATGAATGAAGGGCCAACTGTGCGCTCTCCAGCCTGCTGTTGAGTGTTGCCCGGCGTTTTTCGAGCGCTTCCAGTGATTCTTTCTGACGGTACAACAGCCCGAGTCGACGCTCTCTATCGGTCACGGACAGAGTCTCCTGTTCCGCCGCTGCAATCTTCTCCGCAAGTCCAGCCATTGAACCGGCCGGAATATCTTCGTCGAGGCGACTCAGTGCAATTGCCAGAACTCCTATGCGTTCGAAGAGCGCATCCGCAGTCGGAGTTGCATCCGGTACGAGTGCCCTGTCGGCGTCTGAGAGTTTGAGCGAGGCCTCACGTACCGCAACCAGATCGGCAGCAGCTTCACGCAGTGACCTGGTATAGCGCCCTGGTCGAAGTACATCACCGCCGGCCCGCCTGAACTCTTCATCAACAGGGTTTGCACGCGGCGCCCCGGAGAGCAATTGCACCTTGTCTCTCCATCGCGACGTTACTGCATCCTGGAAAGAGATACCAAAGCGTCGGAGACGCCTCGCCTGAGATCCGGCAATAAGGACTGAACCAAGTGCACCGGTTGCGGATACCAGCAATGGCAACCATGCATTACCCAGCGGGCCGACTCCCATCACAGCAACAGCAGCTCCGGCCACTCCAAAACCGGCCGCCCACCTGAGCGCCGTTCGCAACTGTGATACGGTACGCGAAACCTGTGTTGCAGATGTAAGTGGTTCGCGCACCCCCGACTCCAGTCTGGCGATCCCGCCCGGAAGAATGTCACGCAACCGGACGCCCTGCTCATGCAGATTGAGGAAGCCGTTGAGCCTCGACATCCCGATCCCGAAGGCGGCGAATATCACCCACGGGAAATGGGGCGCAGTCATCGCATTGATAAAGGTCAGCCCCGCGACAAGGAATGCACTGCGTACCAGACGCGCCTGAAAGCGCCTGATCTCTGTAACCGTATTGGCGCTGCCTGTTGCGCTGTAAGACGAATCACCTGCAGTCGGTTGCGACCGCGGCAGTACTGCTTCAGCCGGTCTCCCATTGTCCTCGTTCTTCGCATTCTCCCTGCGCACGCCGCGCACCTCACGACGCCATGTGCGGAACTCCTCTTCCGTGGCGTCAGGGCTGAGCGGCGGCACCGACGACTGCTTCGGCCGATACGGTTGCTGCGACAAGGGCCGCGACACGCCGGGTTGTACCTTCGCACTCGCATTCGCATTCGCACTCGCGTTGGCATTCGCATTCGGTAGCGCACCGCCACTCGCGCCCGCGCCCGCGCCAGATGAACCATCACGCAGCATCGCACTCCGGATTGCATCACCCAGTTCACCTGCATTCGCAAAACGGGCGGCCGGTAACTTGTTCATGCATCGATCAAGTACTGCAGCCAGTGCGACTGGCACATCGGAACGCACGTCCCGCACACGGGGTGGCGTTTCAGAGATATGCTTGAGCAGCATCGCGGGTGTGTTTGGTGCTTCGAAAGGAAGCTTGCCCGTCAGCATCAGAAAACCGACTACACCGACACTGTATATATCACTGCGGCCATCCACATCCCGCTCGCCTGTGGCCTGCTCCGGGCTCATATACGCAGGAGTTCCGACAGCAATACCGGTTTGCGTAAGACGGATATCGCTCTCCATCGCGCGCGCTATTCCGAAATCAGTTACGGCAGCCCGTCCAGTCGCACTGTCAATCAGAATGTTGTCCGGTTTGATGTCTCTGTGTACAACACCTGCCGCGTGTGCGTATGCCAGTGCATCTGCAACCTGTGCAAGCACCGATGCCACCAGCTCAGGCGTCGCACTTCCGTTGCGCTTTACCACTTCTGCGGCACTCTCGCCTTTGACGAGCGCCATCGCGATATAAACGAGTCCGCCGCGCTCATCGACGTTGTAGATCGGGACAATATTCGGATGATTCAGCCGTGCGGCAGTCTGGGCTTCGCGAATGAACCTGGCTCTTACATCGCTCCGGTATGCCATTTCAGGTGGCAACACCTTGAGTGCGACCGGCCGGCGCAGGCGTTTGTCAGTTGCGGCATACACAACTGCCATTCCGCCCCGTCCGATCTCGTCGCCGACATCGTATGAGTCGCCCAATGCGGCGACAACGCGCGCGCGCAACTCTCGCGCCTCTGTCGATTCCGGGGAGAGCTGCGACGGCGGGATCGGCGTGCCGGGAAAAGCGTCCGGTGCCATATCAGTCAGTTGCCTTCAACACCGGGGCCGCCCTTCACACCGGTGATTTTCCATCGACGGAATCTGACCTGGTTCCAGACACCATCGTGGATCCCGGCGTCACCTGCTCCGCTCCAGGTGGTATTCCGTAGATAGCTTCATTCACCTCGCGCGCAGCTGCGACCGCAATCTCTACTTCGTACGCGATCTTAAGAGCTTGCTCAGCAACGAGTGTGACGCTTTCTGTCGTACCCTGACCGGTACGGAGCCTTACAAGATCGAGGCGTATGTTCTCCAATGCAACGCCGCACGACGAAAGCTGCGATCTGCGCGCGTCTATGCGTCGCGCGTTTTCATCTGCCGCGCGCCGCTCACGCCTGAGGATGGCAAGCCTGCGCACGCGACGATCACTCCCTTCGATGTCGAAGGGGTTTGCCTCACTCTCAAGCTGCGCAATCTCTGCGTTGATGCCGTCTGCAGCACTCTCGCGCAACTCCCTTTCCAGCCGCGCAAGATCAGCCGAGATGACCTGCATCTTCTCCACAAGGGCAGACGCACTCCGTCCGACATCGCCCAGCCGTACACGATCTTCAGGCGGCATTGTATTGAGAAGACGCATTACTTCATCGCGGTCGGCACGTGCCTGTTGCACGGCCTTTGCGTACGGACCGAGTTCTGTGCTGCTGCCGGCCCTGGCCGGCGGTGTACCTGTGCCAGCCGACGCCGGCCACGATGCACCGCCGTGCATAGGGTTTGATGATGGTACGGAGCCGGTCACGCGTCCCGGAGTCAGCGTGCGTCCAGCGCTCTCACCCTGCGGAGTTCTCCCTGGTACCCGTGGCAGTTGCCTGATTGTCAGCGCACCGCGCAGCCGCTCATGCACTCCCCGTGCATTAATCTCCTCGCGCTTCTTCTTGTCGAACACCGCCTGAATCGATTCACCGACATCCTGCATGAAGTCACCGAACAGGCGATCATGCGGTTGCCGCAATACATCGCGCCAGTCATATCCTTCCGACCAGAGCTTGGCGTACTTGTAGGAGATATAGAGCGTCCACACTGTCGAAACCGTGAGCAGATTTACGCCCGCAAACAGTTTGAGCAGCACCCACGCACCGTTCACATACAGGTATATCGCGAACTGCTTCCGGAAGGCCCGCACCATCGGGATCTCCCACCTCTCGTTATCCCCGTAGGTGGCAAAGCTGAGGTTGCCCTGGTGACTTGCAGGTGCAGGTGGACGATACGATTCAGCAGCGGCCCTGCCTGTTCCGGCAAAACCACGCGACGTGAATACGGCAGCACCCTCCGTCGGTGTTGCCACGGTCGCGGCCTGTGGTGGTACAACGCCTGTGCGCAGCGATTGCGAAAGATCAGCAGCAGACTGGAAGCGGTTGTCCGGATCCTTTTCGAGAAGCCTCATCA
>CAZDMG010000132.1:0-5444 GCA_964506655.1 uncultured Gemmatimonadaceae bacterium | reverse complement strand
AGAACGCAATTGGAGCGATGACCGGGGTGGGACTCGAACCCACGACCTACGGATTAAAAGTCCGCAGCTCTACCGACTGAGCTACCCGGTCGCACATGCCACGCGTTGGCCCTTACGGGACCTGCGGACACAAAACTGTACAGCATTGAAAGATAAACAATCCAGACCTGCGAACGGGAGTGACTGGCTCATATCCGGTGCTGAATACCATCGGCTGGGTCGATGCCAGTCAGCACGCGGGTGCCACTGTGGACACTCAGGTAGTCGGCAATCAGTCCGTCCCAGATGTCCTCCCAACGACAGGCAGCTGCATATTCCAGAGACAACTGCCGTGCCTTTTCCAGGAGGCCTCGGTTGTCCACCAGTCCAACGATGCAGGACGCAAAGGATTCGCTGCTCCCGGGCACAGCGAGAAATCCGCGGCCACCGCCTATGATCTCACGCGTCGCCGGTACGTCTGCACCCAGCACCGCGAGCCCCGAAGCCATCGCCTCCAGTTGCACGTTACCAAAGGTATCGGTTACCGACGGAAAAATGAAAAGATCAGCGGAAGCGTACGCGGTACTCAGTGCATCGCCGGTCAGTTTGCCGGGAAGCCACGAGCCAGCGGGCGCGAGCTGCTGCACCTCCTCCGAAAACGGCCCGTCGCCTACACAGATAAACCTCGTGGCGCCTGGACGCTTCTTCTCAACGATGCGCATCGCATTGAGCGCCACCTCGATCCCCTTCTCCGGTGCAAGACGTCCGATATACGCAACTACCAGTTCGTTATCACCTGCTCCGATGAGCTGCCGCAACTCGTGTGATCTGTAAGAGCTGTTAAACCGTAGAGTGTCCACGCCCCGCGACCAGACCTTCACGTTCCTGAAACCACGCTCCCTGATCTGCTCTGCGATGGCATTGGTAGGCACGTACGTCCGCAAGCCGGCATTGTGAAACCAGCGCAGGTACCGCCAGCCCGGGGCAGCAATCATGCCGAGTCGGTAATAACTGGCGTACTGCGTGAAGTTGGTGTGGTACGACGAAACAAATGGAACGCCCAGCGCGCGTGCCGACCGGAGACCTGCAATCCCAACGCCAAACTCTGTCGCTGAGTGAACAAGCGTTGGATTGAAGCTGCGCAGGTCTGTCAACAGTGCTTCATGACGCGGCCACGCCAACCTGAGCTCCTGATATGCAGGGAACGCACGTGAGCTGTAACGCACAACATGCGGCGCTTCTTCTGCATGGTCATCGGAAACGGTGTAAACACGGACTTCCCCACCCCGCTCAACAACAGCGCTGTTGAGTCGCTCGAGTGTACGCGCAACGCCGTTTATCTGCGGCGGGAACGTATCAGAAAAAAGAGCAAGCCGGAGACCGCTACAGTCTATCATAACAGTCTATCATAACAGTTGATCGTACCTGATCTGTTGCATGAGTTTTGCCCACTGTGGTACTTCATTCCGCACACTGGCCGCGGTTACCGGGTTCAAAAGATCCTGCGGATGAAGCGCAAGCCGTACTACTCCCTGTCTTTGGTAAGCTGCGCAATAATGACGTCGCAACTGATTCACCCACCCGGAAGCCACAGCTCTGACTCTGGTGCGACCGCTCCATCTGATTGCAGGCGCTGCAATTCGCACATTGCGCGTGTGCAACCGGACACCACCGGAATCCTCACTGAATTGCAAACCTGCATGGCGCACTGCGTCGTGCGTTGCATCCTTTGCAAGCCATGCCGGCGGAATGAATCCGCCTGGCTCGAGCCCCTGCGACCTGAGTATTGATAGCCCTTCTGCAATCCGTGTGCGGGCGGCCTCCAGGTTCAGTGTCAGGAACTCCCCTTCACGGGCCGTCCGGCCGAATGCACGCATGTAGTCGCTGACCGAACGCGATGTACCCACCTCGTCATGCCTCAGGCCATGCAGTACGATCTCAGCGCCGTCAGCGCTGCATTGCCTGAGCCACGCTGCAAACTCCGCATGCTCATTGAGTGGCCAGTTACCGTGCCAGTCCGGAACGACCAGCAGTGCCGCTGTAAAACCGTTGGTTCGGCACAGCTCCCAGAGTTCCAGAACCGGAGTTTTAAGTGCCGGTGTTACGTCGTGAATGGATACCAGTACGCCGTGCGCACTCATTATTCACCCATGATCCTGACGTAGAGCGCAAAGAGTCGCTGCATTACAACCTGCCACGAATGATGTTCAACTGCGTATGCCCGCCCGCGCTCCCGCTTCTGCGTTGCGCGATTGACTTCCGACAAGAGACCAATCGCAGCCGCTGCCAGCGACCCCGCATCGCCACTCCGGAACATAGCCCCCGCACCACTCTGCTCAATCTGCTCGGCTACACCGCCTTCATCCGCACCCAGTACCATCGTCCCCGACGACAGAGCCTCCAGCGACGACAGACCGAACGTCTCCACACGCCCCGGTGAAACGTACAGGTCGAACGCGGCGAGCAGGTCTGCCACCTCCTGCCGGTCGTGCAGGAAAGGCAGAAAATGAACGTTCACACCACGCGCCATTGAACGGAGCCTACTGATTAGCGGCCCGGCACCGACCAGTACCAGTGCTGCACCAGTGTGTCGTTCCACCTCCGGCCATGCGCGAAGCAGAACCTCCAGCTCCTTCTCCTTCGCAAAACGTCCGATGAAGCCAGCAAGCAGCCCATCCGGCAATCCGTACTTTGCACGGGTGTCACTGCTTTTCCCGCGGCGTGCAGGATTGAAAAGCTCCGTATCAACGCCAAGCGGCACGTACTCCACATTGGAGATACCAGCGACTTCCAGCTCGCGCATTGAATAGCGTGATGACGCAATTGTCGCTGCATAGGGTGCATGCAGGAGGCGGAGATAACTGCGAGACAGACGCTGCGCCAGCGGGCTTCTGAACAGCCCCGGCACATTGGAGTGATAGTAAGTCACAATCGGCACGCCGGCGTCGCGTGCAACACCGCGCGCCAGCCACGCCGACAGGAACGGACTGCCGGCCTCAATGATATACGGTTGCTCGTGCGCGGCAATGCGGCGCAATTTTCTGCGCGCTATGAGCAGCCGATACGGATCCTGCCCCGGAATGCGAGGGCCTTTGATGCGGTATATCCTGCTCCCCTCCATGTCCTGGATGGAATCAGCGGCACCTGGCACAACCATGCACTGAGCCCACTCATGGTGCGCGGATACGAAGCGTGCCTTTTCAAGCATGTAGGTCCGGATCCCGCCGCTGGTCTCGCCGAACCACTCGGTTACGTCCATCAACCTGTGAGTCGCGTCATCGCGGAGCCGTGCGCGCAGCTTTGGCCGCTTCAGCAAGGGGAGCCTCTCTTGAGCATACCATGAATCAATCAGCCCGCGCGCGCGGGATCAAATACTTGCTACCCGAGCCGGAGTGCTGGCGGCGGGCTCATTCGGCTTACTGCGTCCGGCCCGGGCGGCTGCACCGTGGACCAGTGCACCCCGGAACCAGTGCGCCCTGAAACAACAAGGGCCAACCCGCAGGTTGGCCCCCCATTGCACCGATGCAGAACTTCTCAATACAACGGTCAATACGTACTGAAACAGATCCCAGTCAACTCCCGATCAACTCTCCGTCAACTCCCGGTCAGATCTCAGCACGGTATCAGTTGGATCTCAGTCCGCTGTGAGTGCAGCGGCTGTTGCAGATGCCGGTGTTTCAATTACAAACGTCACGCGCCGGTTGAGTTCAGCGCCTGGCTCATCGCGCTGCGCATTGCGCACAAGGCGTGCCTTGCCGTAACCCACTGTGTTGATGCTGCTGCCGTCAAGACCAAGCGAGACCAGGAAGTCGCGCACGGCATCTGCACGCTCACGCGACAGACGCAGGTTGTACTCAACGGAACCGGCAGGGTCTGCAAAACCTTCGATGGTGATGTTCGAACCGCGGTAGTGCGTGTTGGCAACCTGAGCGAAGCGCTCAAGTGCTGCTCTGTCGGCTGGCCGTACTGCTGCATCATCGAAGTTGAAGTGCACAGGCATAATGAACTTCACCTGCCCTTCAACTGCTGAAATGCGCGCACCGAACTCGTCTCTCAGAGCTGTCAGATCGCTCCGCAATGCGTTGATATCTGAGCGAAGTGAGGTGATATCTGAACGCAGTGCTTCATCACCCTGGATGCGCTCGCCACGCTCAGTGTTGATCGCTGCAGTGCGTGCTTCAGCTTCGTATGCGACCGACCTGTTCACATATCCTTTCGTGGCGCATGCGCCAAAAGTGGATGCTGCAAGAGCCGCGACTGCGGCAAACCGGACTGTGGAAATGATGTTGGACATGACTTACTCCTTCCATGGATCTCTGGTTGCACCCCACGACTGACTTGCATGTGCATGCCACCGCAGGCTCAGCTTCTGCGCCATGACGCTGCTCGCATCGTGACACAGCTTCCTGCACAGCGCAGGAAGTCGGTTACAACTGGAGTATCGCCGGTAGCCGTCCGTCAGGCCGTGACAATCATCACGAAATCAGAAGAAAGATGCGCGTTTCGTGATGTTTGTCACTCAGAAAGTCGCGCAATTTACTTTGCGAGCCACTCACCGCCGTCCACAACGAAAATCGAACCGGTGATCCAGTCCCCTGCTGGAGATGCAAGGAAGGCGACCATATTTGCGATATCACGTGGCGTTCCCCATCTGCCGAGTGGTATGGAATCGCGCGCGTACTGCTCCATCCTGGCATTGGTTTCAGCTTCGAGTGATGCACCGGTACTGCCCACAGCAAACAGGTCAGCTGCACCAGACCCGGCTGGCGGTACGAAAGCCTTTCGCACACCTTCTGTTGGTATCGGGCCAGGTGCAATTGCATTCACGCGTATGCGCCTGGGTGCCCACTCGACTGCCAGCGTTCTTGTCAGCGCATCGATGCCGGCCTTGGCTGCTGTAGCGTGTGCCATCTGCGGCCAGCCGCGGTAGTGCAGTGTCATCGAGGTACTGATAATCCGACCGCCACCCTGCTGACTCATAACAGGATACACTGCCTGAGAGCAGTAGAATGTCCCGTAGAGATCGATTTCAAGAACCGCCTTCCAGCCATTGGGTGAGAGCGTCTCACTTGCAGCATAGAAATTTCCGGCAGCATTGTTCATCAGGATATCAATCCTGCCGTGTTCTTTTGCGATATCCGATACCACCTCTTTGACGCGATCCGGGTCGCGGACATCCAGTTGCGCAGTGGAGACAGATCCGCCTGCAGCCTGGATTTCACTCGCAGCCTTCTCCAGGTTCTCAGGTTTCCTGCTTGCGATAACCACATGTGCACCGAGAGCGGACAGCAGATCGGAGATCCCCCGCCCGATCCCTGTTGCGCCACCTGTGATCAATGCAACCTGTCCATCCAGCAATCCTTCGCGAAAGACCGATGTGTGACTCATGCGATGTCTCCTTCAGAGTGATACTTCCGGGTCGTGCCGTTTGCCGCCTGTTCCTGGGCTTCGAACTGTCCGCCCAG
>CAZDMG010000131.1:0-5563 GCA_964506655.1 uncultured Gemmatimonadaceae bacterium | reverse complement strand
CGATACTGACGGCAGCATTCCCCGCCGCACGCCGCGGTACAGCACTCGGCGCACACCGCTGCGGATGCATGTAATCTGAGCGTGCTGCACGGAACACTGTACCGCTCAATTGCGGCACGCGCGCTCACGCTCCTCTTAGTTGCAACACCAGCTGCTGCTCCCGCACAGCAGCTGGACTGGAATCAGAAAGCCGTCACACCGGTGCTGGAAAAGAACATCACCAGCACCGATCCCGATGTCTGGAATACCATCGCTGCGCTCATCTCTGATTCCAAAGGCAACCTCTATGTCCTCGACAATCAGGAACAGCAGGTCAACGCCTTCAGCCCCGATGGTAAGCTCCTCCGCTCCTTTGGTCGCAAGGGTCAGGGACCCGGTGAGTTTCAGCGAATCAGCCGGATACAGATCATACGGGATACACTCTGGGTCGCTGACAACAACACCACATACATCACCGGCTTTGATCTGACATCCGGGAAGTTCCGCACAACAACAGGTACGTTCCCCAACGGTACAGGAATGCAGATAATGCACATCGCCTTCTCACCACTCGGAGAATGGATGCTGTCGCAAGCCGGGACGACTGCACTGGGAGGCACTGCCCAGCCCAATCCACAGTCGCCGATGCAGCTCAACCACCGCACCGGCAACAGGGATGGCCCGACTGTAGTCTCGATTGAACAACCGCGGCCACTCGTTACGCTTGTGAAAGGCGCGTACGGTCGCGGTTTTTCCAGTCAGCCTTTCCCCAGCCATCCGCTGTGGACTGTTACACACGACGGAGGCGCTCTTCTATACCTGGATCGGAAGCCCGCACAAAGAGCAGGTCAGGGGCAGGTTGTTATTAAATCTTTCGCGCCCACCGGTGCGCTTAACTGGACACGTACGCTCACCTACGCGCCAAAGCCACTCACCCGCGATGATCTGAACCGC
The DNA here is from genome assembly GCA_964506655.1 of uncultured Gemmatimonadaceae bacterium. Lineage (GTDB taxonomy): Bacteria > Gemmatimonadota > Gemmatimonadetes > Gemmatimonadales > Gemmatimonadaceae > Gemmatimonas. The sequence continues at coordinate 4,630 of CAZDMG010000131.1, read as the reverse complement.
GCCGTTGAAAAAATCGCGATGCCTCAACGCGCAGGAAATATCGTGATCGAAATCGATCGCGTTGCATTGATGGACAGCATTGTCCGGCCGGCGTTCTGGACACCCGTACGTGGAATGATCATGGGCAAAGACGGAACCATCTGGCTGCAGGAAGAAGGTGGCACCGAACCAACGCAGAAATACTACTGGCGTCTGTCGCCAACCGGTGTGCCTGATCTTCGTGTTGTACTGCCAATGTCCCGCAGCATCATCATGGCCACACGCGATATCATCTGGGTCTCCTCCACCGACCGCGACGGCATGGCAGTACTCGGCAGGTACCGGGTAAAGAGCCCTTAAGCGACAACGCAGTTATAGCCCGCACGCGTTGCTTTTAACAACAACGCAGTTACGGCGTGCTCGCGTCACCGGCAACCCCGCTCTTCTCAGACTTCCTGCCGACTTGCCTCCAGGCGGCTCTGCTGACGCCCGAGCCACACGCTGATACCAAGCCACAACGCACTTAGCGGAACTGCAGCAAGTGACACCATACTGAGCGACATGCCGAGTGCCATGAAACCGGCGATACCCCAGGCACCGATCTGGTCGCCGGCACGATAGACAAACGTGTCTATGAAGTTCTTCGCTTTGTATTTGTCTTCCGGTGTCACAACCGTAAACAGCACTTCGCGCGCGGGGTTCGTGAACGCGTAGTTCCCCACCCGCCGCAGAACATTGAATACGACAAACAGCGCAAGAGTGGTCTCAATGCCAAGTGCTGCGAAACCGGCCATACTCAGTATCGGCAATACTGCCAGTGTAAGACCAACCCCCAGCCATCGTATTACGCGGCCAGTGAGGAACAGCTGCGAAAGCACAGTCAGCAGCTGGACGGCAAAATCCATTGATGCAAGAAACGCCGTCTGCGATTCACGATTGCTGTAAACCCTGCCGACTATTTCCGTCTGCTGGAAATAGAGCACAGTGCTGCCAATCGTGAAAAGCAACATGAATGCACAGATCCCAAGCAGATACGGCGATCGCAGCACGTGCGTGATGCCACTCAACGCGCTCCCGCCTATCGCACTCCCTGCACTGTCGCGCACTCTTGTCTCTTCCCGGAAACTCTGTGGGAAGCGCCGCACTACCTGGACTCCCGATTCCAGAAGCACAATCGAAATCAGCATGAGCACCGGTGTGCCAACAACAGTCGCCAGCAGTGCAGTGATCCCCGAACCTGCAAGCGCGCCCAGCGTGCCGCCCACCGATATCATTCCATAGAGGCGCTTCCCCTGATCCGGACGAAAGGTGTCGGCCATGAATCCCCAGAACACCGACGGCACAAAGAGTGCGAATACCGCAGTCCAGATCCAGAACGCAGGGCGCATCCACACACCCCAGGCATCCGGCGCCCAGTGTACAAGCGCGGCGAAACCAAGCAACAGCAGTGCGAAGGTCCGGTACACAATCGGTATGAACCTGCGCACAGGCCAGTGTGCAACCGCTTTGGAAAAAACAGGGTTGAGGAGCAGCGTTGCTGTTACTGTACCGGTAAAGAGCCACGGAAGGCTACGAACACCCGCCGCTACGCCGACCTGGTCACGCACGGGGCGCAGAATGTAGTAGCTCGCCAGCACAAAAAAGAAATAGAGCGCAGCGCGGAACGCGACACGCCCTTCGCCCGGTTCAATCGTACCGAGCCTTTGGGTGATCCGCGCTATAATTCTGGCAGGTGTCCCGGTCCAGACACCTTCATCTGCGGTCACCCGGTTTTCTGTCTGGCGTGCCAGTTGCTCAGCAATTGCGTTTCACGCTCTGCCGTAAGCCTTCCCGCTGCACGTGTTTTATCTGCTTCAGGAAGTGCGTCAAACCATGCAAGCCCATCGCGCACTGTGTCCGCAAGTGGGCGGAGTGTCAGCCCGGCTGCTCTCGCTTTCTCAATAACCGTGGATGAGAACGCGACACCATTCGAACCGCGCGCCATCCACACCGGAAGTGAAACGCGGTTCTCAGACAGGAACGCAGCACTCACCCAGGTAAAGTGCGCATCGTTGCTGAAGCAGGCTTTCATCCCGTAAAGCATCTCTGACACACTTGCAACAGTCTGCGGCCCTGTAGCATTGAAAATGCCTGTTGTATGATTCTCGCCCAGTCGCACCATGAACTCAGCCAGATCCCGCACGTCGATGTATTGCGCAGGGTCGTCCGGGTTGCCGGGCGCAAGTACTTCACCACCGCGCCGTACACGTAGCGGCCAATAGAGAAAACGACCAGTGGCATCGCGTCTGCCGACTATATAGCCCGAGCGGACCGCCGTACCACCGTTGCCGTAGTTCTCCATTACCAGCTGTTCGCACTTCACCTTGTTTGCGCCATACGTGTCGGCGTTATATGGCTCCAGTGGCGCCGGATCCTGAGTGGGGAATGTTTCGTCCGGATAGGCCGCGGAATAATCCCGGTATGCCGCACTGCTGGAAACGTAGATGTACTGCCCGACGTTGCCTTTGAGTATCCGGGCTGCATCTGCTATCCACTTGGGGTTGGTCGTGGGGATATCAAAAACCACATCCCAGCTTTTCCCCTTGAGTGCATCATGGCCACCGGGTTCGTTCCGGTCGCCGATAAGCTGCTCGACCCCCTTATACATATCGGGGTTGCGCTGATTGCGGTTGAACACCGAAATGGTGTGACCGCGGGCCTGCGCGTATTCAATGACAGATGGCCCGATAAGTCCGGTACCGCCGAGTACAAGTATCTTTGCCATCAGCGGATACCTTTGGCGCTCTTCCATGCTGCCAGCACTTCCGCTTCCCGTTCAGCGCTGATCCCCGCCTTCAGTTGCTCCTTACGCTCCTGCGGCTGCTTGTGATACCACACCAGCGTATCACGCGCTGTATCAGCCAGCGGCCGCGTTGTAAGTCCGTGTGCAAAAGCTTTTGTGGTGTTGACACGCATGAACGCCTTGTTCGCGCCAACCGGGTTGACCCACACTGGCATATCAGACCACGCACGCACCCGGTGCTGCGAAAGGAATGCAGCGTCCACCCACAGGAACCTCGTTTCCTTCTCTGTCACTGAGCGGATTCCGTAAAGCAGTTCGCCCATGTTGGTCGGCGTCCTGGGGCCGGTGGCGTTGAATGTCCCATAAACCTTGTCTTCTGCGAGCCGGACTATCCACTCCGCCAGATCCCGTGCATCGATGTATTGAGTCGGGTCGTCCGGTGTGCCTGGCGCCATGACATCACCACCGCGCTCTATGCGCACGGGCCAGTACGAGAATCTGTCGCTGTTATCACCGGGCCCGACGATCAGCCCCGGACGCACGATCGTGACATTCCTGAACTGACGCTCCGCTTCAAGCTCCGAAGCGCGCTTGTTGGCGCCGTAAGCAGCTGCGTTATACGGAGCATCTATATCAGACGGTGGCGAGAGTTTACCGTTTTCGTCGTTGGGCTCGCTGTTGTCGTTGAACACCGAAATTGTGGAGACGAAGACGTAGTGCGGTGTTCTGTCTTTCAGTGCCTCACCTGCTGCACGCACCCACTTCGGGTCGGAAGTCGGAATATCGATTACAACGTCCCACTCGCCCTTGCCGATTCCGCTGTATGCGTCCGGTTTGTTGCGATCGCCCTGAATACGCGGTACGCCCGGAAAAATCGTGGTGTTGCTGCCGCGGTTGAAGAGTGTAACCTGATGCCCGCGGTCGAGTGCGTACTGCACCTGATATGGTCCGGTGAAACCAGTGCCACCCATGAAGAGAATCCGTAATGCGCGTGGCGTGCCGCCTTCCGGGCGATAGATGCGCGGAAGCAACTCACTGCGGGGAATAGTGCCTGCCGCAGATGCAAGTACAGGCACACCCAAACCGGCAGCACCGCCGATGACCGCAGACCTGCGGAGAAATTCACGTCTTGAAATCGTCACTGGCGGTACTCCCTGTTGATATTGATTTGCGCTTACTGCTTTCCGTCGAGCTGACGGATGGTCTTAACAGACGGCACCTGGTCGGCAAGCTTCTCTTTCACCTTTTCAGCGCCTTCCAGTGCACGAAGCACATTCTCGCCCGCGAGCCCGCGCAGTTCACTGTCCGTCCAGCCGCGTGCAATCAGTGCGGCAAAGAGATCGGGATACTTCGATACATCCTCAAGCCCCTGGACCACTTCGGTGATGCCATCGAAATCGCCTCCAAGGCCAACATGACTCGCACCGGCCACAGAACGGATGTGTTCCAGATGTTCGATTACATCATCCATAGTTGCACGCGGCGCGGGGTTTGCCTGACGCCAGGCAGCCAGCGCATTGGCACGTGCACTGCTGTCACGCGGGAACAGCTTGGCAATGGAATCGCGAGCTGCGCGCGTCTTTGCAGAGTGCTCCACAACCGCTGTACTCACAAAACCCGGTACGAAGGTGACCATCACTACGCCACCATTCGCATCCAGACGCTTAAGAATGGAGTCGGGGACGTTTCTGTTCACATTGGTAATCGCAGCAGAAGACGAATGTGAAAAAATCACCGGTGCCTGACTCACATCCAGTGCATCGCTCATAGTGCCAACAGACACGTGCGAGAGGTCTACCAGCATGCCGAGCCGATTCATCTCACGCACTACTTCCTTACCGAACTCTGTCAGACCACCGTGGGTGTACG
>CAZDMG010000130.1:0-5706 GCA_964506655.1 uncultured Gemmatimonadaceae bacterium | reverse complement strand
AATCGCCGGCGTCCACGCGCACGAAGCCATCGTACTTCCATTCACCGTTTCTGCGGAGCCACCGTTCGCAGAAGGAATAGCTCTCACGCGCCGCGCCGGTTGGCCCTTCGGAGGCGAAGCTGGTTGTGTACCAGACATGGATTTCATGCGATAGTTCGCCGCGTTCGATGCGAGTGACTGCGAGCCAGACGGAATTGGTGGGCGACTCGCATGTTTCACCGATGCACGGGTGGTAGTTGGCGCGCGATTCCTCCGTCCAGCCTGCTACAGGCTGGAATGCCGCCGGGCGGAGTTCGACTGTGCGTCCCGTGAACTGACGCAGTGCGGCAAGGGTTTCCGATTTGCCGATCAGCTTCTGTGTGTAGTTGGCGATCGGGATAGCGTTCGGTCTGTCCTGCGTGACAATCCGCGTAAAGACGCGTGATATGAGCTGATCCGGGTCGGGGAGCGACCACGCAGCGGCCGAGGAAGCTCTCGTGGCCTTTGGTGCTGCATTGCTCTGCGCTTGTGCGGCGGGCGCGCTAGCCGCGATCGTGAAAGCCATAATTGCAGCAGATGCGGCAACTGAAAGACCGGTGGTAAGACCGACATTGGTCATTGCGGCTCGCTGGCGGTGCAGCAGACTGGGTGTGCGTGTCAGCTTCATATTGTGCTCCTTCGATGGGTTTGGCGCTGGTGGGGCTATCAGGGACTATCGGTGCCGGGTCGCCGCAGCAACAGACCAGCGCAGGCCGCGGGCGTCACACTGTGCGCCCTTTGGCCTCCGAACTACCATCCGAACTACCCCAAGAACTACGCTCATAACCGTCACAAATCAAGACCGGGAGGCGTGGATAACGTGGAAAACGTGCATCTGACTCGGAGAGTGCACAGCGATAGAATACGGAGCCGCGGCGGTTTCCGCCCTGGCGCACGTGCCGGCAGGTGGCGCAGAGGCCAATTTCCGGTGCGTTCTCAGACATACGGATCACCCACGGATGGAAGCTGAAAAAGAGGGAAGTACCGCAGCGCGACGCTGGGTCCTGGTCACCGTCGGAACCGGGACTTTCATGTCAGCGCTGGACGGGAGTGTGGTGAACACTGTGCTGCCCGTGCTGGCAGACGCGCTGGGTACCGATGTAGCGGGAATTGAATGGGTCACGACGGTTTACCTGCTGGTGGTAAGCGCGCTGCTTCTGAGTGTAGGACGTCTCGGTGACATCCGTGGACACAAAAAGATATATGTAGCGGGCTTCATCGCATTCATAATCGGGTCAGCATTGTGCGGTCTGGCACAAAGTGCTCCCATGCTTGTGGCTCTCCGCGTGGTTCAGGCCGTCGGCGCAGCGATGCTTTTCGCGTCATCACCGGCGATACTGACGGCAGCATTCCCCGCCGCACGCCGCGGTACAGCACTCGGCGCACAAGCCACCTTCACCTACCTTGGGCTAACGGCCGGTCCATCACTCGGCGGCTGGCTTGCTCATACACTGGGCTGGCGCTCGGTGTTCTATGTGAACATACCGGTCGGGCTCCTTGCATTGACTCTGGCGATCCGGGTGATTGCACCCGATACGGTCCGCGCGCGTGGTGTCGCCGAAAAATTTGATATGCGTGGAGCGGTGTTGTTTGCATCGGGGCTTACTGCGCTTCTTATTGCACTCAACCAGGGGCACGAATGGGGATGGCGATCACTTGCGACACTCACGATGGTACTGGTGGCGGTGCTCCTGCTCACTGAGTTTATAAGGACGGAGACGCGACACCCGGACCCGATGCTGGATCTTTCACTTTTCCGGATACGGTTGTTTTCCACCTCCACGGTGAGCGCGTTGCTCAATTACACCTGTGTGTATGGCGTGGTGTTTGTGCTTCCATTCCTGCTTATCCAGTCGCGCGGGCTTAATACCCAGGAAGCCGGACTCGTTCTAACGGCACAGCCGTTGCTTATGGCTGTGGTCGCACCGATCAGTGGTGCATTGTCCGATCGGATCGGTGTGCGTTTGCCGGCAACCGCCGGGATGCTGATACTTACAGTGGGTTTGATGCTGCTTGCGTCTGCGGCAGCAGATGGTGCACTTCAGACGATAGTGATCGCGCTCGCACTGATCGGTTTTGGACTCGGGCTTTTTGGTTCGCCCAACAACAGCGCAATCATGGGTGCAGCGCCCTCGAACAGGCAGGGGATAGCAGCGGGTGTACTGGCGACAGCGCGGAACGTCGGTATGGTGATGGGAGTAGGGCTGGCCGGTGCGATTTTCACGACTGTTCTCAGTCATTCGGCAACCGGTGCCGCTGTGGCTACAGACGCTGTTGCGCTTGCAGAGGGCGTCCGCATGAGTCTCTGGGCGATGTCTCTGGTTGCAGCCGCAGGTACGGTTACGAGTTATCTGCGCTGAAGATGCCGCCACGCGTATCGGCCGCGGCAGAGCGCTGCGACCGATACGGCCCCTGTCGACAATCGGCAGGGGAGGGGTTGCAGTATCAGGAGTGTTGTCCTGGCTTGTAGCTGCCGATATCTGCGCCGAGTCCGATAGCGAGCCGGTTCCAGCTGTTGATTGAGACGATGGCTACGGTGAGCTCGACCATTTCCTCGTCGGTGAATTGCTTGCGGACGCGTTCGAAAACGTCATCGTGCACGCCATTTGATACGAGCGTAACTGCTTCCGTCCATTCGAGTGCGGCGCGTTCACGTTCGGTGTAGAAAGGTGCTTCGCGCCACGCCGACAGAACGTAGAGGCGTTGTTCCGTTTCGCCTGCAACGCGCGCGTCCTTGCTGTGCATATCGAGGCAATAGCCGCAGCCGTTGATCTGCGACGCGCGCATTTTGACGAGTTCAAGGAGTGAATGCCCCAGTGTACCGCGTCTTGTGTATGCCTCAACCTTCGTCATGCCTGCGATGGCATCTTTGGCGATTTCGTAATATGGAATACGAACCGACATCTGTTCTCCCGGTATTTGAATTGAAAAGCGGCCGCATGGTGCGCCGTACGTTCAAAGAAGTTGTACGGCAAATGAAGTCCGGGTCGCTGATATTGATACGATATAAAGATGCAGTATGTTCACGCTGAATCTGCGTTCCGTACTATTACGCTCCGTTCCATGGTACAGCGCTGTGTGCGACATGAAGAGTGTGATGTTTGCAGCGTGCAATGAGGTAACACAGGGTGGAGTCCTTCGGTATGATTCAGTGTTCCGTGGCATTCATCAAATTATGAGAGGCATAGTATGTCAGACACACCCAAGCCCATGCCGGAGTCCACACCAGCGCGCTTTGCAGCGAGCTATGACGAAGTTGCGCAATTCCGCGGCGGGGCGTTTACAGCGACACCGATCGGGCGCGGCAAGCATTTGCAGGCGATGATAGTCTGTTTTGAGCCCGGGCAGTTCATTCCTGCGCATGCGCCACGTCTGGATCTTGCGCTTACGATTCTGGAGGGCGAGGGAGAGCTCGCAATAGGCGACAGGATCGAGCAACTGGTGCCAGGGTCAGTGGCCTTTATTCCGGGCGGGACAGTCCGCGGTGTGAACGCCAGGACACGGATCAAGGCATTCCAGGTAGTGAGCCCACCACCCACCCCGGGCGACCACGACGGAGTTCAGGAGGGGCTGCGGAAAGGCACCTGGCGCTGAGGGGCGCGGGGGGAGTCGTGGGGTGTGTCGTGGGGTGTGAGCGGGAAGCGGCAGTCTGAGAGCCCCCGGGTGTAGCGAATTACCCGGGACGGGGGGTGGCGCCATGCCCGCTGAATGCTGTTGAGGACATAACACCGGATTTCGCGACATAAGCTCCCGGGTGGTGACAATAAATCGTGTTTCGCGACATAAACTCCCGGGTGGTGACAATAAATCGTGTTTCGCGACATATATAAGGCTGTGAGTCTCCAGCTTTTCGGGTCTGCCAGACGGGCCGCGACGCACACACCACACAAGGCAGGTATGTCATGACAAGTTCGACAACAGGGATCGTACTCGGCGTAGTTGGGATTGCGCTGTTGACCTTCGGGATCCGTTTCTATCGCGAGGTGGGGAGGTTCGCAATTTGTGCAGCTGCCGGCTTCCTGGTGCAAGCTCTTGCTCTGCTGTTGATTCCACCAGGAGCGGGTGATTCACTTACCCTGCTGTTGGCACTTACAGGTCAGGGGCTGGTGGTGCTTGCAGCAGTTATCGCGCTCGCAGATATGTGGCGACGGCGGAGGCGCCACGTGAGATCAGATTGACGGGAGTGACGTAAAGGTTTCAATCAGCCGATACCAAAGGTTTCAATCAGCCGATACCAAAGGTTTCAATCAGCCGATACCAAAGGTTTCAATCAGCCGATACTAAAGGTTACAATCAGCCGCCTGGGGCTGACCTGCATGCCAGAAGCTGTGCGTCGCTGCGCACATCAACCACGAGAATATGCCAATCCCCACCCACGAAGATGCGATGTTGCCGGTGCTCAAGGTGCTGTCCGACGGAAAGTCTCGTTATCGCAGAACGATTGCGGAGAATATCGCAGACTATTTTGGCCTGACAGCTGACGAGCGTTCACAGATGCTGCCGAGTGGGTCGGCTCCAGTGATCCGATCAAGGACAGGGTGGGCACTTTCGTATATGAAACAGGCTGGGTTGGTTGAGTCGCCACAAAGAGGGTTGTATCAGATTACTGACGCGGGCAAACAGGTTGTGAACTCTGGTGTGGCGAGCATCGACAACGGGTTTCTTGAACAATTCGAGGGCTTCCGGGAATTTCAGGCTCGTTCCAGAAATACCGGCAGGCGGCATACTGGTGAGGACGTCACGTCGACAGCAGCGGAGCAGAGTGAGCCCACAGCGCCACCCGACGAAGAACTCGAGCGCGCGTACGACAGACTTCGTGCCGCGGTTGAGGCAGAACTTGGGGAGATGACGAGGCGGGTTCCTCCTGGCTTCTTCGAGGAGCTTGTCATCGATCTGTTGGTGCGCATGGGATATGGCGGCAGTCATGCCGAGGCCGCGCGTGCAATTGGGCGGTCTGGTGACGGCGGAATTGATGGCGTTATCGACGAGGACCGGCTGGGGCTGGATTCGATCTACGTACAGGCAAAGCGGTGGGATTCTTCCGTTGGCCGACCGGAGATCCAGAAGTTCGCGGGTGCACTTCAGGGTCAGCGTGCAACCAAAGGAGTCTTTATAACGACGTCAACATTTACGCGGGACGCCGAGGAGTACGCACAACAGATCAGTACAAGGATTGTGTTGATAGACGGGCGCCGACTCGCTGCGCTGATGTTTGAGCACGACGTGGGTGTTTCATCGAAGCGCACCTATGTTGTGAAAGACATAGACGGAGATTACTTCGAAGAGTGACGGCGCAATTTATCCGCGTTAAGTGCGGGTCGCTCCGTGCTTACGTCCACTGTGCCGGTGAGTCCGACTTGCGCTTCCACGAGAGCAGCCTCTTCATCAGTCAGTTCCAGAAACTCCTGGGTGCTACCCACCTTCCAGCCAGCCGCCTCCAGGCGCTGGCGCTTTTTTCTGTGCATTAGCTCCTCGCTTTTTGGCTCCATAGTGGCGATTCAGCCAGATAATACAATGATCGACACTATTTCCTTACGCATCTGGTTGCAAGGACCCGTCCCTGTCGTCTTTGTAAAGCGGCTGCTTGCCACTAACTGACCGCAGGCAGCAGGAGCGGAGTGTCGGCGCGGTATCCACTGCGATGAGACTCACATTGACAACTCCTGACCATAACCGATGCAGCCCAGT
>CAZDMG010000129.1:0-5758 GCA_964506655.1 uncultured Gemmatimonadaceae bacterium | reverse complement strand
CGACGATGATCAACGCCGGCCTGCCGCTGGTGCAGGCGCTGGACATCCTGGCGCGACAGAGCGAGAACAAAGCGCTCGCAGCTGTCGTGCGCGAGACTGTCTTCGATGTGGAATCGGGGAATACAGTTGCCGATGCGATGCGCAAGCATCCAAAGGCATTTTCGGAGCTTTACACGAACATGGTCGCTGCCGGTGAAGCAGGCGGTATCCTGGACGTGATTCTCAACCGACTGGCAGTCTTCATGGAGAAAAACGACGCCCTTGTCCGCAAGGTGAAGGGCGCGATGATATATCCCACAGTGATTATGTGCGTGGCCGGACTCTGCGTTGTGATTCTTCTGTGGAAGGTCATACCGGTGTTCGCCACGATGTTTGGCAGTGTGGGTATGGAACTGCCGCTGCCGACGCAGGTCGTTATCGGGCTGTCGGCGTTTATCAATAGTTACTGGTGGCTGGTCCTTGGTGGTGGTGCGGCGGCAGGCCTGCTGATCAGGAGGTACTACAAAACTGTGGAAGGGCAGCGTGTTATCGATTCAATGATGCTGCGGGTCCCGGTACTTGGTGATGTCCTCCGGAAGAGTGCGGTGTCGCGCTTTACACGCACACTGGGAACCCTGATTTCCTCGGGTGTGTCGATTCTGGACGGTCTCGAGATTACAGCTCGTACGGCCGGTAACCGCGTGGTGCAGGATGCCATCATGGGGAGCCGCGCCAGTATCGCCGGCGGTGAAACCATCGCCGGCCCGCTGCAGAAGAGCAATGTCTTCCCGCCGATGGTTATCAGTATGATCGCGGTCGGTGAGCAGACCGGCGGGCTCGATGAGATGCTTACCAAAATCGCAGACTTCTACGACGATGAAGTGGACGCAGCAGTAAGTGCGCTGCTGTCCCTCCTTGAGCCGGTGATGATTGTCTTCCTGGGTGTTGTCGTCGGCGGCATGATCGTCGCGATGTACCTGCCCATATTCGATATGGTCAACGCCGTACAGTAACGGCGGCCCGCAACGCGAATACGAATGGGGTCGGCACAACGCCGGCCCCATTTCGTTTAAGTGCATAGCTGCGACTCCGCGTTATCCGAACGCGCGGCGGAAGTGCTCCCTGTCCAGTGGAGTACCGAGCGCAAAGATGTAGCCGTCCCGCTCCAGGACACTGTCGCCTGGCGGAAGCTGTTTAACCCGGTTGCCGTTCTGAAGTGCGATTACAGTGAGCCCCGTGCGCTCAGGAACATTTACCTCATCCAGCGTGCGTCCTACCATTGTAAGTGGTATCGGGATCTGGAAGAGGTCGGCGCCCTCGCCGAGCACAACACGGTCACGCGCCTGCACGAGCGCGAGAACGCTGTGCACGCCCAGCGATGCGTAGCTGAGTACGAAGTCCGCGCCGGCGCGTCGGATTGCCTCAACATTCCGTTCATAGGTAACGCGCGTAAGTATCCTCGCCGTCGGATTAAGGCGTCGGCAGTATACTGTAAGGAAGATATTGGTGGCGTCGTCGTGGGTTGTCAGAAGTATCGACGGAGCTGCCTCGACTCCGGCATTTGTAAGTATCTGACGGTCTGAGGCATCACCGACGAGCACTTTGTCTGCTGCAGTTGCCGCACGTCTGGCGACTGCCGGTTCCTTGTCCACAAGGTTCACCGGTATTCCGCGCTTTCTCAGCACTCTTGCTGCCGTGCGCCCGACATGTCCGCCGCCAAGTACGAGTACCGGATTGGGGTTCACGTTGTAGATGATAAGCATCTCGTTGAGCTCGTCGATCTGTGCCTGCGATCCGATTACAACCGGTGCACTCGACGGCGAGAGAACCATCGACGGTGTCGGAGTATGCAGAGTCCCGTGCTCCCAGACTCCGATTACAGCCACGCCGATGAACTCGCGCAGCTGGAGCTCTTCAATACGCCGCCCCTGCAGTGGTGTGTCGCGCACAGGGAATTCTGCGAGCACCATGTCGTGCACCCTGCCAATGACATTTGCGCGCGCAGTGCCCGCACTGACGCGCTTTGCCAGCTGCTCGCCGAGCTGTCGGCGCAATGGAAGCACGTGTGTCGCACCGGACAGCTGGAGAACATCGATGGAGTCAGCGGACTCCGCTATCGCAACGACGGGTACCTGTTCTGCCCGCTCGCGTACGGTCAGTATGATGTTGCTGTTTTCCGTGTCGTTGCTGTTGGCAAATACCATTGTGGCGCGCCCTATGCCAGCGGCGTCGTAGGTGGCGCCTGCGTCAACCTCGCCACAGATAACAGGCAGGCCTGCGTCCCGCATCCGTATGGCCTTATCCGCATCCGGTTCGATCACATACGCCTTGATACCTGCAACGCGCAGCCGCTGGATCAGTGCCACTGCCACCGGATCGTTCACTGCGATTATGACGTGCCCTGAGACATTGTCCGGAACAGTGCGCAACATTCTCACCCGTGCGCGGCTTCTCTGTTCAAGCCATGGCGTATAAACAGTACGGATGAAGAGGAACGGCATAACGATGAGGAGGAGTATCACTCCTGTCAGCATCACGAGGATACTGAAAGCCTTGCCGAGATCAGTGTGAAAGGTGATGTCCCCGAATCCCAGGGTGGTCATCACGGTCAGCGTCCAGTAGACGCCGGTAAATGTTGTGTGCTCCTGGCCTTCGTATGTCATAACGAGTCCGAAGAGCCACGAGTACAGAGCAATGATGCCGAGCAGCAGTACTACGTATTTGAGGAACGGTCGGACTTCTTTGCTGAACGGGACGTGTTCGTTGAGCAGTGGGGTTTGCCCGGTTAGCAGAGAGGCCAGATGATCGGCAGCTGACTTCATTGTGATGTTTGCTTCATGCTCTTCACCCTTTAGGGGTTAGCGAGAGCCTGTGGGTTTCGTAGCTCAGAGGCGTTGAAAGATCAGTATGCACGGCTCAGTATATCGTCAGCGGGTCGAGCATCCGCAAGGCGGCGTTGTCCCCTTGCGCAGGGAACAGTTTAGTACTAAGATAGTGTTATAACACTTAACAGTAAAACGGAGGTACATAATGACTAAGGGGCTTACCGGGATTCACCATGTCAGCACGCTCAGTGCCGACATAGGGCGCACCAACGATTTCTTCACCCGGATACTGGGATTGCGACTGGTGCTCAAGTCCGTGAACCAGGATTCGCCGGACATGTACCATCTCTTCTTTGGTGATGGCCAGGGCACAGCGGGTTCCGATATCACCGTGTTTGGAATGAAGCACGCCGCCCGCGAGCACCGCGGGAACAACTCGATTACCAAAACCACTTTCCGGGTTGCGGGTGAGGGGACGCTTGCGTTCTGGGCAAACAGGTTTACGGCACATGGTGTCGAACACGGTGCTGTGTACCATCGCGACGGTCGTTCCGTACTGGATTTTGAGGACTTCGAGGGAACGCAGCTATCGCTCGTTGATGACGGCGGAGAGGGTGAGTTCACTCCGTGGTCGGAGAGCACTGTACTTGCCGGGCATCAGATCCGCGGACTGGGATACGTCATGTTTACAGTCCCCGAAGCGGAGCCCACCGCTGCGTTCCTGCGTGACACACTTGGCGTCAGACTTGCCCGCGAATACAAGTTGGAGGATGCAGAGAATGCAGCGGTTCAGGTGTGGGAGATGGGCAAGGGTGGTGTACATGCCGAGTTGCACATGGTGGTGCGAACCGACCTGCCGCGTGCGCGTTACGGCGCAGGTGGCGTACACCATCTGGCTGTCAGGACAGGGAGCGACGACGCCATGAGAGAGTGGGACGCACGTATCCGCGGGGACGGCTACAAAACCAGTGGCGAAGTGGATCGCCATTACTTCCAGTCACTTTATGTGCGTGAAAGGAACGGGATTCTTTTTGAGCTGGCCACCGATGGTCCGGGTTTCGACGTCGATCGCCCGCTGGACGGCGACTATCTGTCGCTGCCGCCGTTTCTGGAGCCGAGGCGACAGGAGATTGAAGCGGCGCTGGCTCCACTCACTTACAACAGCTCGGCAGCATAATGTAGTTGCCTGTGCACTCCGCACACCCCGCCTGCACTCAGGTGCCGCGGATGCGTCGGAAGTGCAGTCTGCGACCCGTTATCGGATCGAGGATCACCAGTTCATCTTCGATCCGTTCGCCGGACGCGGTGGCTTCCACCCCTTCGTCTGATTCCAGTGTGAAAGACACATGTCCAACCCGGGTGGCTTCCCAGTGTCCACGCCGTTCTGTCGGCTCCGGGTATAATACCTGTTGAGCTACTCCATCGCTGTTGAGAAGTGAACTGCGCGTGATCAGTACCAGCCTGAATGTTCCAGGCCTCCTTGAGACATCAAGCCACGCATTCATCAGCTCCAGCCGTACGTTGCCGGTATCGGTCCGTACCTGCGACAACAGCGTCGGGAAAGGCGCGCCGTCAACGCGTGAAAGGACATATGAACCACTGAAGTCCGGTGACTTGGCAATGGGTCGCAGATCGAACTGCCAGCCGGCGGCAATCTGCCAGCCACTCAGATCGAGTTGACGCGGCCATCGGTCGTTGAGCGGTTGGTCGTAACCGTAGCCGATGCTCGAGAAGGTGCGCGCGCGATAACCGCCTTCGATCTGCATTCTGCCATTTGTTCGCGCCGGTCTTACCGCCAGCCCGAGCGAGATCCCGTATTCAAAGGTGGACGCCTTCACTTCAGTCTGTCGGGCATCAGTGTTGGTTGCACGTCCATTCCACAAATCGACCAGCCCGAAGGATGCGAGGAAATACGGGTGGAAATATCTGCTGGCAAGCCACGTGGCCTGAGTTGAGACTACCGGAAGTGACCGCAGTGCGCCACGGATATCAAGTGAATCGCCGGAGTAGCCGCGGAGGATTCTCAGGTACCCTGCACCGAGACCGAGTTCGAGTTCCATGTTGTCTGCGCGGGTATCGAGGTCGATCAGAACAGTGACGCCAGCACCACAAAGCGCGAGTGTTATGCACCCCGATCCCGAACGATCAACATTGGGAGTCTCCTTTGGGTCCAGTGCAAGTACAGAAAGCGAAATACGCTGGACGCGGTTAAAGACCACATTCAGAAAACCCAGTTCCTGTGCATCTGACCTGACAGGTGCAGCTGTGAGCAGCAGGACGATTGCGAGCAGCGCCGGCAGTACGTATGAACGCTTAATTGACGACGGACTACGTTCGTAATCCGGATACCGGCTGTGGACGCAGGACAATTTTTTCATAGTCAGAATCTTGTACGGATTTCCTGTGGGACGAGCCAGTAAAGCAGCCCATTGAGGTCTGCCAGACCAAATGTGAGTGCAACGGTTTCCCGGTTGCCCCCACGGAGCTGAGTGGTGCTCAGGCCAAGTGTGAACCGGGATGCAACGAAGTCGCACGACATCTTATAAAGATTCTTTTCATTCGAAGCGATTGGTGTAGCACTGTTGAATGACACGCGCCATGAGTAGCTGACAAGACAGGAGTTCATGATGATGCTGTGGTTCCGCCACTCCACGCCGATCCCGGCAGAGCCCCACGGTTGCCTGGCAGGTTGTCCTTCGGTTACCGGTGTGAGGTTATTGACGCGACCGTAATCGAGGCTGAGCGGGAACACGATGCTCGACTCAGAATCCGCGTGATAACTTGGCCTTACCCCGGTTTCGAAGCTGACAGCTCCCATACCTCCCGAAATTGTATACGGAACAAGCCCGCGGAAGCCGCTTTGGACGAACCCGCACCAGCCGGAACGTGGGTAGAGGTTTCCGTCAGGACATTCGCGTGGAACGGATGACCTGTCCCACTCCCAGTTGCTCCTT
>CAZDMG010000128.1:4303-5999 GCA_964506655.1 uncultured Gemmatimonadaceae bacterium | reverse complement strand
AAAGTTCACGCCTGATAACAGCGAATAACGAATAAGATACGAGCGGGGCGTCGGATTCATTCCGACGCCCCGTTGTCGTTTCCGGCTACATCGATGGCTTCAATGGAGCAGAGGGAATGTCGTTCCAATTGATGATTGAGTTGAACACCATGTTGAACTCACCGTGATTCTGCCAGCGCGTAATTGGGTTATTCGCGAACATGATCACACGTCCCTTGCCGTTATATGCATTCGGGATGTCCATCGCGAACGCGCGACCGCGGATATTGTCTGCGCCAGTCATCAGGCCGCTCAAAACTGACGCATCGCCTCCCACGTAGCGGGCAAGAACCTTGTCTTCGTCGGCCACGCCGTACCGGAAAAGCTGCGAACCAGCCTGGAACTTCATCGGGAAGACGTTGTTGGGGTATCCATAGAATACAGGGTGCGCCGGCCTCACGATTTCCGCCTGGATCAGCGGCTTCTGCGCATTGACCCCGACAGGGCTTTCGGTATCGACGGACCGGGCGAAGCCGAAGTCTATCGGGAAGCGTGTTGCCTGCATCGTTGTGATCAGAGTGCCGCCTGCTTCCAGGAACTTCTCGAACTCCTTTACTCCTGCTTCGCCGAAGCCGCCTGACATATCGTCGGTCTCACCATATCCGCCGAGTGACAGATACTTGTCAGAGCGCTTGTATGGCTGAGGAACGGCGGCTTTCGGTGCCAGTATGGACTGCCTGCTTACGTTCTGCGCCGCCATGATTATCACGTCATAGTCGCCACGCAGATTCCCCTTTGCTACACGCTCCTTGTAAATGAGATCGAACGGGATTCCGAACTCATCGAAGGCATGACGGTACCAGCCAAGTTCCTGCGTCCCCTGCCATTGCGAGTATATCGCTACGCGGGGTACATCTGCATCGTGTGTGCGTACCGCAGGGGTAGCGTCTAGCGCTGCAGCAGTGAGACCAAGCTGCTCTGCGGCTGTGCGGGCGGCACGGAGTGTGGCTTCGTCGCCGGTAATGATGAATGAGCCCGCGGGGAAACTGTCTCCAGCCACAGCAAATGCTTCTTCAGCAGTCTTCATCTCAGTTTGCTTCAGGCGATACCGGAACGCGATCATGTTGTTCGAGCCCAGATGAGCAATGGCGAGTGCTGCGGTGCCGTTGCCCTTTGTGGTTCCAGGGATCGCGATGGAGTCAACCAATGTCGTGCGCGCTGCAAGTACTGCCTTGTCACGGATTTCTTTGACTGTGACGTTGAAAGCGTAGCCCATCGACCAGCCACTGTCGTCGTAAGTGCGGAGCGCCGGGTCCGGGTAGTCCTGCCGTTCAAGCAGATTCTTGGCAAGACGACCGTAAGGCTGGTTCAGTTTGATGACGTACGAACCGGCCGGGAATGTGTCGGCGTCAATACGGAGATCCGAAGCAATAACCCCAACCTCGATGCGTTGCGCACGGAGGACGTTCAGCATCGTTGCAACTTTGGTCATATCGCGCTGCTTTGGCACGATGTAACCGTACGGTGCGGACGTATCGCCTGCGACCATTGAGTTGCGTGTCTTCACATAGAAGTTCTCCAGCACAAGCTGTGGGAACATGGATGTGAGCTGCAGCGAGGAGAGAACTCCGGTCTGCATGTAGTTAGTGTTGTTGCGCCGGGTGAAGTTGTTGACTGCGTTGGGAGGGACCGGGATACCCCGGTACCATTCGCGCGG
>CAZDMG010000128.1:1669-4203 GCA_964506655.1 uncultured Gemmatimonadaceae bacterium | reverse complement strand
TCTCTCCCCGACTGTGTCTCGTACATCTTCATGACGCCATTGTGGTTGTACGCAACGGAGCCGAGGTAGCCTGGCGACCAGCCGTCCATAAAAGCGTGAGTGTAGACGCCAGGCATTCCCCACTTGGTCATCTGCGACAATTCCCAGTTCGCAAAGAACGAAAGCTCAGAGAACAGCAGCGGATCCAGGTTCGGATTCTGCGGCGGCCCGCCGCTGTACGTGTACATCAGCGTCATAGACTCATGCAGATCGTGCATGATCGGGGGATGCGCTGTGAAGTACCACTCTGTTATTGCGCGCATCGACATCTGCGAGAGATTGATATCGCGATTGTTGTCGTGGAACACGTACTTGCCCCAATACGGCACACTTCCGCGCGATGCAGCCCCGCCGCCTCGACCGCCCATCGCAGGCGTGGTCTGCACACCTGACTGACGCAGACTGTCAGCCGCACGTGCAAGAGCCGGTGCCATCTCAAGTCCCTGATAGAACCAATCCACGTTCCGGTCGCGTCCATCCGGCTCGGCGGCCGGTGTGACCGACACAATGACATTGTCGCGGATCTGACTGATCATCGGCGATGTCTCCGTTGCGAGTCGGTACACCAGCTCCATGAGCATTTCAGATGGGCCGGTTTCACCACTGTGAAGACCACCCATCAGGTGATAGTTGGGTTTGGTCTCAGCGATGAGTTGCCGTACCTGCGCTTCAGTGAGGCCACGCGGGTCGGCAATCTTCGCCAGATTGGCGCGGTTGTTGGCGAGGTTGCGGATATTCTCTTCAGATGAGACCCATACGACCACGAGTTCCCGCCCTTCGTCGGACTTGCCGATAGTCTCGACCTTTACACGCGGTGTAGCGGCCTCAAGTGCACGATAGTACCTGACAATGTCCTTGTAGTAGGTCAGGGTCCTGGGGGCGCCGATGTGGTAGCCGAGTATGTCTTTTGGCATCGGTATTCCATCTACACGTGGCAGATGGTCAACCAGCGGACTTCCGTAGACGGGCTCGCTGGTCCATTTGGCGTACATCTTTGCAAAGTCAGCATCCTGAGTCTGCGCGGGATCGCGGGTGACATTGACCGAGGCCTGAGAAAGAAGCACCGGGGTGCTGACGACCGTGCCGGAGGCAGCACCGATAAGCAACAGTGCAGCGAAACGCTGGAGGTGGCGCATAAGGTTTGAGCTTTCAGGGAAGGACAGGGGTTACACAGACCAAGAGAAACTACAGTATGTGCAGCTGCAATGTTGAGGGTGCACCCCAACTGGTGTTGAAGAGCCGGCGGTAGCCGCTTAACCGTCGCTTTCGCCTCTGGTGGGCCCCGTTTGCTCGGGTGGGTATGTCAACTGCCTGCCGTCGACCCTGGCGAACCGGGTCAACGTGTGCTCCTGTGCATGTCGAGCCGACATGATATCCCGCACCGGGATCCCACGGACCAGCAGTGCGTCCCCCACGAGTGAACGATGGCACCGCCATGGCACAGCCTCCGCGCACATTATGCAGCTCCGTGCAGAACGGCTGAGCGCTATCAGCTTGTCCAGGGCCTCGGCGAACTCCGGAGTCTGCATATAGTCGGCATAACCGCGGAAGCTGGTGTTTCGCCATCCCATATTTGGGGAATCCTTGCGGGCATGACGGAGGCCACCAAGGGACTTCATGTGCCGATAGCTTATTCCGACACTTGCAAGAGACACTCCCAGCCCGTCCCCGTTGAACTGCGGATTATGCCGCGAACGGGGGATTGTCCGTATGTCGATCAACTGGACGACATCAAAGCTCTGAAGCACTTCGATGAAGCGGTCGATAGGGAGCGTCGAATGGCCGACGGTAAAGATGATGCGGTGGTGACTCAGGGGATCAGCGTCCTCATTCCAATCTGAAGTTCGTAAACAGCACAAACTCACGCTCTCGTTTCATGCGGATGCAGATCAATGTCGCCACAGTGTTCCGGTTCCTGCAATAGCCTTTCGAAGCCTCGCATTCTGGAGCGCACTGCAGCAACTTGGAGGGATGAGTACACGTCCGGATATGAATCGGTATTTCATGGGGATCGCCCTCGCAGTGCGTGAGCGTGCAGACTGCCTCGGAAACAGAGTCGGTGCTGTGGTGGTCTTTGACCGTCGCATTGTGTCAACTGGCTACAACGGTACCCCCGAACACATGCCCAACTGCTCCGATGGTGGCTGCCACAGATGCGCCAACCGCGACAAGTACCCTTCCGGAGTTGGGTATGATCTGTGCATCTGTGTGCATGCGGAGCAGAACGCACTCCTCGCGGCGGCCCGTTTTGGGATAGCCGTTCAGGGAAGCAGTATTTACACAACCATGCGCCCTTGCTTCGGTTGCACCAAGGAGATGCTTCAGGCAGGTATCCGTGAGGTCTACTACCTACACGACTGGGTGCATCCGGATGCTACCAAGCAGGCCGAGTACGAACGCCTGCAGGCCAGGTTCATTGGCGGGATACGGCGCATGGATATGGAGGACCCACGTGCGGAATGGGCCGTTACCACCAGGCGCGATGCAGCAGATGC
>CAZDMG010000128.1:0-1569 GCA_964506655.1 uncultured Gemmatimonadaceae bacterium | reverse complement strand
CCTCCTCTTCGTCTTTCCGCCTTTTCGCTTCTCCCTCCGTCCTTCGTTGAACCATGAAACGTCTGCTGTTTCTCACTCTCGCAATCGGACTGATCGGTTGCGACCGATCCGAAGCTGATCCCGACCTCGCACGCTGGAAAGATCGCGCCTCGCGCACCACCATCATGCGTGACACCTGGGGGATTGCCCATGTGAAGGGTGAGAGCGATGCAGATGCAGTCTTCGGTATGATCTATGCCCAGGCTCAGGACGATTTCAACCGCATCGAGCAGAACTACCTGGTATCACTCGGCAGGCTCGCCGAAGCCGATGGTGAGCGCGCCATCTGGCAGGATCTGCGCGCGCGGCTCTATATGGACCCGGTGCAGCTTCAGCAGATGTACAACGACAGCCCGGAGTGGCTTAAGGAACTGATGGATGCCTGGGCCGACGGACTGAACTACTACCTGTACAGCTACGCTGAAGTGAAGCCGCGGGTAATCACCAGGTTTGAACCGTGGATGGCACTCTCGTTCAGCGAAGGGTCAATAGGCGGGGATATTGAGCGCATAAACCTGCGCGGACTCGCTGCGATGTACGGTGACAGCAGTACAAACATGCGTCAGGTGGCACTTCTGGATGCGCCCAGGGACTATGATCCGTCGCCGTTGCCGGATTTTGACCGACGTGGCTCGAATGGAATTGCCATCGCACCATCGAATACGGTGAATGGGAAGGCCATGCTGCTTATCAACCCGCATACGTCGTTCTACTTCCGGTCTGAGCTGCAGATGACAAGCGATTCCGGGCTTAATGCGTATGGTGCGGTTACGTGGGGACAGTTCTTTGTCTATCAGGGCTTCAACGAGCGCGTAGGGTGGATGCACACATCAAGTGGTGCCGACAACCAGGACGAATTCGCGGTGGCTGTGACTGAAAAGGACGGTGGTTACGTATATAAGTTCGGCAAGGAAGAGCGACCTGTCACGCAGGAGTCGATTACGCTCCACTTTGCCACAGACTCTGGAATGGCGGAGCGCACTTTCAATGTGTTTCGCACACATCAGGGGCCTGTTGTAAGAAAGATGGGTGACAAGTTTGTGGCAGTCCGGATGATGTTCGAGCCGGTGAAGGCGCTGACTCAGTCGTACACACGCACGAAGGCGCGCAATATCCAGGAGTTCCGCGAAACCATGGACCTCCACACCAATTCATCCAACAACACGCTTTACGCGGATGCAGACGGACATATCGCGTATTTCCATGCGAACTTTGTGCCCAGGCGCGATACGAGGTTTGACTGGACGCGTCCGGTGGATGGCAACGATCCTGCCACTGAGTGGAATGGTGTTCATGGTGTCGATGAAAGCCCACTTGTTGTGGACCCGGCAAGCGGCTGGGTTTATAACTCAAACAACTGGCCTTATTCAGCATCGGGTGAGAACAGCCCGAAGCAGGCACAGTTCCCGGCTTATATGGATTCCTATACGGAGAATCCGCGCGGCGTACATGCCATACAACTGCTGAGCAATAAGCGGGACTTCACCCTTGGAGCGCTTCGTGACGCTGCCTACGACAGCTTCATGCCGG
>CAZDMG010000127.1:0-6222 GCA_964506655.1 uncultured Gemmatimonadaceae bacterium | reverse complement strand
GCTGCTCGTGCGCGGGAGCGGCTGCTGGCGGGAGAGGAGTCGTTGGGGTTTGCGGCTGCGCTTAATGACGTTGTTCGTCCGCTGGTCGAAAGCCTTGTGCCCGGGCGCTGTGACACCAAACGCAGTGTGTTGGTGGGGCATTCGCTGGGAGGTGTTTTCGCGTTGCAGACGGCGCTTCGGTTTCCCGGGCGGTATCGCGCGGTTGCGGCAGTATCGCCGTCATTGTGGCAAGCCGAGGGAGATCTGACGGAGCTTGCTGTGGCGTATCCGGCGTCGGCACCGGCGATTTCGGTGTTGAT
This sequence comes from uncultured Gemmatimonadaceae bacterium, assembly GCA_964506655.1. GTDB lineage: Bacteria > Gemmatimonadota > Gemmatimonadetes > Gemmatimonadales > Gemmatimonadaceae > Gemmatimonas. Next base: position 5,923 of record CAZDMG010000127.1, on the reverse strand, counting down.
AGTGACGGGAGAGTACGAGCAACGGCTTGCGCCCTGGGAAGAAGGCACAGCATTGGCGTCTGAAACACTGGCGCGGCGAACTGGTCGGCAAATGATTGATACTGCACGCAAGGCAGCGGATGCGATAGGCGGTGCGTCGGTTACAGGAAACATCTCGGCGCGTTTCGCATTGCTTGCGGAAGCCGACCACGGTACGGTTCGCAGTGCTGCGCTGCCATTGATACTTCGTCTTCCTGCGCTGGTATGAGCGCCCGCCTTGGTGGGATACTTATTGATGTTACTCCGCTCCGTATCAGTCGCGATTTCCGGCACCTTTACGTAGCGCGCGTTACGTCGCTGCTTGGGATAGGGGTGCTGAGTGTGGCGGTAAGCGTGCAGATGTATTCGCTCACGCACTCGTCATTGATGGTGGGGCTGGTGGTACTTGCTGTGAGCGCGCCAATGATGTTGGGGCTGGTGCTTGGCGGTTTGCTGGCAGACCACTCCGATCAGCGCATGCTGATGGTACGCACCCGGTCGGCGTTTGTGGTTGTGGCAGCGATCTTCCTCTGGAATGCAATGCGGGAGACGCCTGGTGTGACTCCCATTTTTGCAGCAGCGATACTGTCGGGGATTGTGAACGGTTTGAGTTCGCCACCGCTGATGGCTGCGTTGCCAACGCTTGTCGGGCGGGAGAACCTGATGGCGGCCGGCGCGCTGACGACGATTGCGACGCAGCTGGGTGCAGTGATCGGTCCGGGTGTGGCAGGTGTGCTTATAACGCGCGGCGGGTTCGTCGCCTGTTATGTGCTGGTGATGGCAATGGCAGTACTGACACCGATTTTTCTGTCGCGCCTGCGTCCGCTGCCGCCTTCGCCTTCGGGCTCAATGTCTGCGCCGTCGCGTCTGGCAGAAGGGTGGCAGTTTGTAAAGAGCAACCGGCTGATCCGGGGGTTGTTGCTGGTTGATATTGCGGCAACGGTGTTTGCGATGCCGCAGGCGTTGTTTCCGCAGTTGGGGAGTGAGCGGTTTGGCGGCACACCGGAAGTAGTCGGCCTGCTTTACATGGCACCGGCAGTGGGAGCGCTGGTTGGTGCGATGCTTAGCGGCTGGACGCGCCGGGTGCGGGCAGCGGGTCGTCTGCTGTTTGCGGCAGTGACGGTGTGGGGTGTCGCGATGTTTGCCTTCGGGTGGACAGTTCACCTCGGCCTTGCGCTTGTACTGCTGTCGATTGCGGGCGCTGGCGATACAATTTCAGAGATAATAAGGCGGGGGCTGATGCAGCATTACACGCCGGACAATCTGCAGGGGCGGGTTTCGTCGGTGTGGCTGATGCAGGTGATACTGGCGCCAGCGGTGGGGAATGTGCAGGCGGGTGCGGTCGCGCGTCTGGCTGGCTATACCGTGGCGATTGTGGGCGGTGCATCAGTGTCGCTGTTCGCGACGGGAGTGCTGTCCAGGCGGCTGAATGAGGTCCGCAATGCTACGCTGGAACCCCGGTCGTAGAAATACGGGAGTTGACAAGTCGGGATTAATGGGCTTAGGTAGTGCAGTCTCCCAACCGACGTGTAACGTATGGGCTCAGCCCTTAAATATATATCATGGTACAGACTTAATGTAAGTGTGTTCGGCATGGCGTTGTTGATAGCCATGTCGCCGAAGTCGGCCGTTCATGCTCAGGTTCAGACGCGGACCACTGTAATAGACGTTCGTGGGCGCACAGTACAGGTACCGGTACCTGCCAAGCGGATGCTTATAGACGATGGCCGTTTTCTGGTGGCTTTATCGCTGATCCAGCCGGACCCATCGTTATCGGTGGCGGCCTGGCCGCACGACACTGCCCGTATCGGTGTGGAGCTGTGGGGTGAGTTGCGGAGCGGATTCCCAAGTCTGGCGTCGCTGCCGGTGATACCGAGTTCTGCGGCACCGTTTTCGGTGGAGCGGGTGTTGTCGGTGCGTCCCGACGTTGCGGTTTTTTCATTGGGGCGTGGTCCGACCGACGCTGAGCTCGGGCAACTGCAGCGCGCGGGTGTCCCGGTGGTGTTTATTGATTTTTTCCAGAAGCCGCTGACGAATATGGAGCCGAGTTTGCAGCTGCTGGGAACGCTGACAGGGTCGGCGTTGAAGGCGCGTGCATTCATTGATTTTCGCCGGAGCCATCTGGATTACATCAGGGAGGTTCTGGCAGCGAACAGGTCTGTATCGCGTCCGAAGGTATTACTGGAGGCGCATGCGGGGAGTTCGCCGGAGTGTTGTTTTGCGCCTGGTCGTGGGAACATCGGTGATTATCTGAGTCTGGCGGGCGGGATCAACATTGGCGCTGCGGTAATTCCGGGTGCATCGGGTCGGCTCCACCCTGAGTACATAATTGCGCAGAACCCGGAGGTTTATGTAGCCACCGGCGGTCCGCATCTGGCGGCGGTCGGTGGTGTGGTGGTGGGTCCGGAGTTTACCCCCAACGAGACGCGTGCAGCGTTGCGCCGTATGATTTCCCGCCCTGGTTTTGAGCGTCTGCGTGCGGTCCGGAACAACCGGGTGCATGCGCTCTCACATCAGTTACTCAATTCGCCGTTGGACATACTGGCGGTTGAGGCACTGGCAGTCTGGCTGCATCCGGAGTTGTTCGCAGATCTGGATCCTGTCGAGACGCTTAAGGAATTGAACGAGCGATTCCTTGCTATACCGCTGAGCGGCCCCTGGTGGGTCGATCTGAAATAGAGTTCCCTGTTCTTACCGTACCCTTTTTGCTACTTGCAGGAGTATATCGTGATATCACAACGCATTTTGAGAAGCGCATTAGCCGGGCTGATCGTGGCAGTTCCTTTTAGTGCCTACGGTCAGCATACGGGCCATGGTGCAGCCAGTCCCGGAATCGCAGCCAGTGCGCCGGCGGGTCCGGGAGTCTATGAGCTGGCGTCTGACGGCCGCGGAACCTTGTATGTAGCAGTGGCTGGTTCTCAGGCCGATCAGAGCCCTGCGCTGGTTGTGTTTGATGCAGCCACTCTTCAGGAGAAGCGCCGTATTGCGCTGCCGACGGCTGCGCCTTATGGCGTCGGTATCAATGCGCGGACCGGGATCGTGTACACTACAAACACCCGCGCTGGCAACGTAACTGCAATTGACGTTGCTACAGGGCGCGTTCTGGCCACGATTGTTGATTCTCTGGAGCCGCGTGCGCATCTGTTCCGAGTGTTGGTGGATGAGGAAACGAATACCATCTACGCCTCAGTCACGGGTGGCCGTATCTGGGTCATTGATGGTGCGACCAACTCAATCAAACGCATTATCCCGAACGTAGGCGCTACCACTGTTGGGCTCGCATTGGACCGTGCAAAGAACACGCTGTATGCTGCCAACAGCGGTCACAACGAGGTGGCAGTAGTTGATCTGGCAACCGATCGTGTTGTGCGACGCATTAAGACCGGCGGTGAGCGTTCGACGATCGTGGATTTCGATCCGGCCTCGCGTCGGCTGTTCGTTTCGAACCAGGGCACGGGTGATCTGAGCGTTATCAATGTGGACTCGGCCAAGGTGGTGTCGAAGATTGAGACTGGTGGCGGTGCGCTGGGCGTCTCTTTTGTCAAGCAGAACGGCCGCGTATATGTGGCTAACCGGCAGGCGGGAACTGTGTCCGTGATTGATGCAGCGCGCTTGGTGAAGGTCGCAGATATCCAGCTTCAGGGCTATCCAAATACGTTGTATGTGGATGCTACCGGAGCGGTCTTTGTGACTGCGAAGATGCGGCCGGTCGAGGGTGGCGAGCCTGTTGGCGATAAGGTATTCCGCCTGACGACGACACCCGGTAGCTGAGGTTTAACGGCGGAGTAGCGCATGCTTTCATTCGCGCTGGATGGACCGCGGGAAGCGCTGGCTGCCTACGGAACGCACGCAACGCTTGGGGGGTCGCTTGAGACCCCTTTGGCGACGCGTGCTTCTGCGTTTCTGGCTGCCGCCGATCGAGAGCTGATCGCGGAGCAGGACCGTGGCGGCCGCGCGGCACCTGCGGTACTCGTGGGTGCGCTTCCGTTCGACCGGGACCGTCCTGCCAATCTATTCCAGCCGGAACGGATCGAGCGGCAGTCAGTGCTTCGCAACGCTCCCCGGAGTGTGCCTGCCGGTGTGGTTATGAGCAGCACTGTTCCGTCGCCGGTCGAATATTCCGCTGCGGTCAACAAGGTACTTGAGTATCTGGGTGACGATAGGGAGTCGGGGCTCTGCAAGGTGGTTCTGGCACGCAGTCTGGAGTTGACTTTCGATGCGTCGCTTGATCCGGTGGCCGTGGCTGCCCGTCTGACGCAGGATCGGTCTGCCACTGTGTTCCTGGCGAACCTTGATGGCGATGGGCGTGGAGTGCGTCAGCTTGTTGGAGCTACGCCCGAGTTATTGGTTGCCAAGAGCGGTGGTGCCGTGTGGTCACATCCGCTGGCGGGTTCTGCGCGGCGGTCTGCCGACCCGGTTGCGGACCAGGAGACGGGGCAAAGGTTGCTCGCTTCTGACAAGGACCGACGCGAGCATGCGATGGTGGTGGAATGGATCGCCGACCGTTTGACTCCGTGGTGCAGATCGCTTGATGTGCCGGCAGCACCTTCACTGGTCGCTACGCAAAACATCTGGCACCTGGGAACGAGAATCAACGGCGTACTGAAGGACGCAGAGACGCCGTCGCTGACACTGGCGGACGCACTGCACCCGACGCCGGCTGTGTGTGGCACGCCCGAGGATCTGGCCGTGGCACTGCTGCGTGAACTGGAAGGGTTCGATCGTGGCTATTTCACCGGCGCGGTAGGTTGGACTGATGCTTCGGGGGATGGCGCGTGGTACCTGGCGATCCGTTGCGCGGAGCTGGCTGGTGCGAGTGCACGACTGTATGCGGGCGCGGGGATAGTGCGGGGCTCCAGGGCGTCGTCTGAAGTAGCGGAGATTGACGCCAAGCTGGAAGTGATGCTTCAGGCGTTGATCGGTGAAAGTGAAATGGCGGCGCGGACATGATACAGCAGTGGCCGGCGGAGTTTGCCGACCGGTACCGACAGGCGGGTTACTGGACGGACGAAACATTTCCGTCGATGCTGGCATCGCGTGCCATGTCGGACCCAGGTAAGCTGGCTGTGGTGGACGAGCGCGTCCGGTGGAGCTATGCAGAGCTCTATTCGCGTGCCGAGCGAATCGCTGCCGGGCTGTTGCGGTTGGGGTTGGCACGGGGTGATCGGGTTGTGGTGCAGCTTCCCAACCGGGCTGAACTGATTGCGGTCATTTTTGGTCTCTTTCGGGCAGGGATGATTCCGGTGATGTCGTTGCCGTCACATCGTCGTGCGGAGATCAGCCATTTCGCGTCAGCGTCTGGTGCGCGCGGTTATGTCATCACGGACGTACATGACGGCTTCGATTACCGCGTACTCGCGCGTGAGTTGTGTCGGGCGAATGCGTTGCTGGAGCATGTGATCGTGGTGGGTGACGCCGAAGAGTTCACGTCACTGAATGACGTTGTGAAGGACGTTATAAATGACGGTGGCAATGACGGTGTTCTGCGACAGCGTTATGACGTTGATCCCTTTGAGGTGGCGCTGGTTCAGATCTCGGGGGGGAGTGGTGGCCGTTCCAAGCTGATTCCGCGCACTACTGCGGACTATCTGTATTCCGCGCGAGCGAGTGTACCGATTTGCGGGGTGACTTCTGAGTCGGTGTATCTGACCGCGCTTCCGGCGGCGCATAATTTCCCGGTGAGTTCACCCGGGTGGTTGGGTGTGCTTCATGCTGGCGGGACGGTAGTGCTGGCGACGTTGCGTGCTGCCGATGACGCATTCAGTTGGATAGCGCGTGAGCGGGTGACTCATGTTGGCCTTGTGCCGCCGCTCGCGCTCCTCTGGCTGGAAGCTGTTGGTAATACCACATACGGCTCTGTTGCAAAGATTGGCGGCAGTCAGAGGTAGGCTGTCGCTCTGCGCCG
>CAZDMG010000126.1:0-6228 GCA_964506655.1 uncultured Gemmatimonadaceae bacterium | reverse complement strand
ATACCGCTAAACCTCCCCGTCGCGCGGACTCAGCAGCAAGCAGTTCGTTCGGTGTGTTGCCTCTGGTACTGTGAATGACCAATAGATCGCCTGGCTTACCCAGCGCCTCTACCTGTCGTTCAAAGATGTGATCGAAGCCCAGATCGTTGCCGGCCGCGGTAAGAAGCGAGGTGTCAGTGGTAAGAGCGACAGCCGGATACGCGCGTCGGTTGCGCCTGTAACGCACGACGTATTCCGTTGCGATGTGCTGCGCATCTGCGGCAGACCCTCCGTTGCCACAAAAGAAAAGAGTGCCGCCACGCGCAACCGTATCCGCTACCAGACGATGCGCCGCCGCAATCCCGTCCTGCAACTGTACGGCTGTCCTCTGTGCTGTAGCCGCAAGCTCTTCAAGGGCAGCAACAAGTGACGGTGTTTCAGTCATGGATACCTCAGCTTCCAAGGAGTCTTTTGAACGCAGCAACAACACCCTTTTGCCTGAGTGGAGGCACCGGCATAGGATCTTCGTTGGACAAGACAAGCTCTGCGTTAACACGTGTCAACAGCTCCAGGTGACTGTCACTCGCGCCCTCTTCGCTGAGCCATGGCAGCGCTGCAGCCAGCGATCTTTCATCACCGTGGTTGTCTGAAGCAAGTATATCCACAAGCCCGTGTTCCAGCATGGAGCGCGCGAATTTTGCAGGCACACCACGTCCCAGCAGCACCGAAACGTCCGTCTGAATCACTGTCCCCATTTCGCGCCACTCACTCACCATCTCCAGCGTGCAACCGAAGTAGCGCTCGGGGTGCGCCAGAATCGGTACACGCCCCGATCGGATTATACGCCTCAACTCTGCGGTGCCTCCGCGCGGGACTCCACCACGCGTAAACTCCACCAGCAGTGCCCGCGAACCTGCAAGCGCGAGCTCCGGCGCTGTCAGGTCGGTGCCAGGAGTATCCAACATAATCTCCCACCCCTGATCGAGCTGTACACCGGGCGGCGCCGCTTCGCGGAGCGCCTCCAGCTTTTCGCGGTACTCGTCGAAAGGCGGAGCCGCCGAACGGGAAGCATCCAGGTGAGGGGTGCAGACGACCCGCGTTACACCCTTGCGTACAAAGGAGTTAAGCACACGAAGTGAGACTTCCTGTGAAGGCGATCCATCGTCTACGCCAGGGATCAGGTGCGAGTGTATATCAATCAAAGCGTACTCCTTTCCGCGATCCTCTGCATGGCCTGTTCAGCGAGCTCAACAATTGTTGACGGGTCGGCCGCCGCGGCGGCTTCGAATGCTGAAGTTACCAGTGCATCCGCCGTGAGCAGCCCGACGGCAGTCGCGCGATCCGTGCTGCCTGTAGCCAGTAAGCGAGCAAGCACTACATCAGCGGCACTCAGACACGCGGACGCAGTGTTCCCCACGGGCTCGTTTAGTGACGACGCAAGCGACTGCTTCATGCTTGCTGCGAGAACCGCGGGTGCGTGTGCGAGCGACTCTTCAATCCACGCTCCAACCGGTGTCGAACCCTGCTCGTCCATCCGCTTCAGCTCAGAAGCCCCGATAGGGCTTCCGATACGGCTTCTGTAACCGCCGACAATGCCTCATCCAGATGACCCGCTTCGACGCCCGCCTGCGCCATGTGTGGCTTGCCACCACCACGACCACCGACACGCGCCGCTACAGCGCGCACTATTGCATCGGCACGCACACCCTTCTCCCGCAGGTCGTCCGATACTACCGCCAGAAGCGAACCCTTGCCGAGGACCTGGGCGGCAAGCACCGCCACACAGTTGGTAAGCCCTTCACGAAGCGCATCGCCCATTGCCTGCAGCTCCTTTACATCTTCGACTTCAACGCGCGCTGCTATTACCTGAACTCCAGCCACCGTTATTGTATCGTTTGCGAAACGCGCTGCAAACCCACCGCCCGGCGCAGAACGCATCGCATCTGCAAGCTTCTTTTCAAGCACTTTACGATCGTGCGCAAGTGCCTCCGCCTTTCGCGGAAGGAGCTCCAGCCCGCTTCCGTTCGCAGCCGTTTGCACACGCATCGCCGTTGCAACTTCCTGCAGCAGTGCATCACGGTCCGCCAGCAACCCGAAAGCGCGCGGGCCCGTGAACGCTTCAATCCTCCGTACACCAGCCGCGACACCTGACTCTGATACTATGCGCATCATGGCTATCTCAGCTGTATTCCGCACATGCGTGCCACCACACAGTTCCACTGAAACACCTGGCACTTCCACCACTCGCACAACATCACCGTACTTCTCACCGAAGAGCGCCATCGCACCACGTGCAACGGCCGCTCTGTACGGCTCTTCTGCTGTTGTAACAGGCTCAGCTCGCCAGATCGCTTCATTTACCAGGCGCTCGATCGTCGCAAGCTGCTCCGGTGTCACCGGGCCGTGATGCGTGAAATCGAATCGCAGACGATCTGGAGCGACGAGCGAACCCGCCTGATGAACATGCTCACCCAACACCTCCCTCAAAGCTGCATGCAGCAGGTGCGTCGCAGTATGGTTGCGCTCAGTGTCGAGTCGCACAGCGCGCGGCACCACTGCATGCGCCGCACCAAATGTCATTGTGCCCGTGAGATGCCCGATGGCTGCAATCCGGCCATCGATCTTACGGACATCATCGACTTCCATCTGCCACCCTTCACCACTGATCTTCCCGTGGTCTGAGATCTGACCACCGGACTCAGCGTAAAATGGTGTCTCGCGCAGCATTACCGCAGCACGCCCGTCACTCAGTGCACGTACCGCCGTCACGATGGTATCCACTTCGAGGTGGTCGTACCCTACGAACCGACCCATCGCCGCCCTGTGCTTTTCGTCGTGCGTCCACTGAGTCGGATCACCAAGCTCATCTGCACTGACCGTAAGCTTGCGCGACTTGCGTTCATCCTGCGACTGCTTCCGCTGCGCAGCAAGCGCCTGTTCGAAGCCGGTTATATCAACCAGATAGCCGCGCTCGCGCGCCATAAGATCTGTCAGATCGATCGGGAAACCGAAAGTATCATAAAGCCTGAAGACGTCCTCGCCGCTGATCTGACCCCGGATCGCAGACGAACCCTGCGTGGACGCGGCAGGCGCAATCTCTTCGAAGCGCGCCATCCCTGCATCGATGGTAGCAAGGAAACGCTCCTCTTCAGCACGCGTCGTTTCCACGATATGACTGCGACGCATCCCCAGTTCGGGGTACACGTCATACATCGTATCAATCACTGCCGCCACTACGTACTCAAGCGTTGGTTCACGCCTGCCAAGGAGCCACGCGTGCCGCACGGCACGACGCAGGATCCGGCGCAGCACATAGCCGCGCCCTTCGTTCGACGGAAAGACGCCGTCGGCAAGCAGGAACGCGACGGCACGCGCGTGATCTGCAAGCACGCGGAACGACGCAGGGTCTACTTCCTTACCATCCGGAGTATATGCCTTACCCAGCCCGACACCAGGGCGGTAAGGATACTCAATTCCTACCGCCTTCTCCACGCTTGCGATAAGCGGCCGGAAAACATCCGTGTGAAAGTTGTTGGTAACTCCCTGCAGCACTGCAGCGATTCTTTCAAGACCGGCGCCAGTATCCACAGACGGACGCGGCAGCGGAGTCATTGTTCCATCTGCCTGCCTGTCGAACTGCATGAACACGAGGTTCCAGATCTCCAGAAAGCGACCAGCTTCCGCACCTTCTACAAATGCATCCAGCGAGAACTCGTCCAGATCGGTGCGCGTCCATTCACCGGTTGCTCCATCCGGGAAAGACCAGTCACGCGCAATTGCGGCCAGGTCGACATATATCTCGGTGCACGGACCACACGGCCCGGTGTCGGCCATCTGCCAGAAGTTGTCCTTGGCGCCAAGTCCGTAGATACGCGACTCCGCAATACCGGTGACAGACTTCCACAGCTCCCGCGCTTCGTCGTCTTCATGAAATACCGTTACACGAAGATGCTCCCGCGGAATTCCAAGATCCTCTGTTACGAACTGCCACGCAAAGCGGATTGCATCAGCCTTGAAGTAATCGCCGAACGAAAAATTGCCCAGCATCTCAAAGAAGGTGTGATGCCTGGCGGTGTGCCCGACCTGCTCCAGATCATTATGCTTGCCGCCGGCACGCACACACTTCTGTGACGTAGTAGCCCGGCGCTTGCCGCCTGGGGGCTCGTCCATGCCAAGAAAAACCTTCTTGAACTGCACCATACCGGCGTTGGTAAAGAGCAGTGTCGGGTCGTCAGCCGGTACCAGCGACGAGCTGGGACGGACAACATGGCCGTTCCGTTCGAAGAAGGCCAAAAATCGGGATCGGATTTCAGATGCCAGCATAAGGGCGGAAATATACGCACCCGGAGCGGCGTCTCTCAGTGCTGACGTGGAATAAGTTCGTTTACAGCAGCCGTAATATGACCGATACTGAAGCCGCGCCTGGTGAGAAACGCGGTGAGCCTGCGCCTCGCAACGGCATTATCCAGCGAAGAAAGAGCCCGGGCACGCTTGGCCGCGGCCTCAAGGCACGCGGCCCGCTCATCGAACGCAGTATCGTCGAGGGCTGCTCTGAGCGCGTCGCTGGCCACCTGGCGGTCGATCCCCCTGGCGGCAAGGAGCTGGCGCACGCGAGCCGGCCCAACGCCGCTACGGAGCCGGCTCGCGGCCTCCGCTTCGGCAGTGCGCGCATCATCCACCACCCCTTTCCCAATCAGACGGCCTACTGCCTCATCAATCAATGCCCGGTCCGCGCCCGTACGACGCAGCCTTAACTCCAGCTCGTGACGGGAACGGCGGGCCCGACCCAGCATGTTGAGCGCCTTTTGCTCCAACAAGCCGACGTTATGCTCGTGCTCCAGAACCGGTATCGCAGTATCAGCAACCTCTCTGCCGGTAGCAGTAAGCCCCAGCAGAGACAGAAGCTCCAGAGTAACCACGTAAGTGGCACCGTCGCTCAGCGTAAGCGCTATCCGCCCATTTTGAGCCGGCGCTTCACGGAGACGACTTACAGTGCGTGTCATTCGCTGCCTTCCGTTAACAGGATTCCAGCGTGGAAACCGCCGGAACAGCAACCGAGGGGCAACCTGCGTTGAAAGGTGGTGATCCGGGCACCACTTCCCCCCACAAGCGACCCCTCGGCGCTTACCTAAATATTGCAGAAGAGATTGAGGCGGCTGTTGCTACTCCTCGCTCTCCTCACCATTGGTGCCGGAAGGAGCGGCGTTCAGCCCAAGTACTCCCTTCACCTTCTCTTCGATTTCAGCGAGTACAGGCGGATTGTCCTTCAGGAACTGCTTCGCGTTTTCACGCCCCTGACCAATACGCTGCGAGCCGTAGCTGTACCATGCACCAGCCTTGTCGATAATGCCTGCGGCTACACCGATATCCACCAGGAGCGAGGTGTGGCTTATGCCTTCAGCGTACATGATGTCGAACTCAGCCTGCTTGAACGGCGGCGCCACCTTGTTCTTGACCACTTTCACACGGACGTGAGATCCAACAATCTCTTCCTTGTCCTTGACCGGACCAATACGGCGGATATCAAGACGAACGGATGCATAGAACTTGAGTGCCTTACCACCCGTTGTCGTCTCCGGGTTGCCGAACATGACGCCGATCTTTTCACGCAACTGATTGATGAAAACAACCGACGTGCGAGACCGCGAGATCGCACCAGTAAGCTTCCTGAGCGCCTGACTCATAAGCCGCGCCTGCAGACCAACGTGCGAATCACCCATGTCCCCTTCGATTTCAGCCTTGGGGACAAGCGCTGCAACAGAGTCGATGACGACGATATCAATGGCACCGGAACGCACCAGAATCTCGCAGATTTCGAGCGCCTGCTCGCCGGTATCCGGCTGCGAGATCAGCAGGTTCTCGACGTCAACACCAAGCTTGCGTGCATAGTCGGTATCAAGAGCGTGCTCTGCGTCGATGAACGCAGCCACACCGCCAGCCTTCTGCGCGTTGGCGACGATATGCAGACAGAGCGTAGTCTTGCCGCTGGATTCCGGGCCGTAGATTTCGGTGATGCGGCCACGCGGAATCCCACCCACGCCGATCGCAGCATCAAGGTTGATAGCGCCAGTGGGTATGGACTCAACGCGTACTTTGGCATCAGTGCCAAGTCGCATGATAGAGCCCTTGCCACAGCTCTTTTCGATCTGTGCTACGGCGAGCGCCAGGGCTTTGCGCTTGTCGTCTGTGATTGCTGGAGCTGCCATGGTGTTGCTGGTCCGTTGGATAGAGATAAAGGTGTTTGCCCTG
>CAZDMG010000125.1:0-6301 GCA_964506655.1 uncultured Gemmatimonadaceae bacterium | reverse complement strand
AGTGTGAGAATGGAACGTCTGGGTAACGAAGTGCGCGTGGTGATCGGCGATACCGGACCAGGGTTGTCGCCTGCATTTCTGTCGCGTGTTTTCGAGCCGCTTTACACGACGCAGCTGGGCGAGCGTGAGCGGAATGTCGGACTCGCGGTAGTGCATGCGATCATCATGGAGCACGGCGGCCGGATAGAAGCGGAATCACCGGGGGAGCGCGGGATGGTCTTTACGATCACACTTCCCTTGTTGGACGGCTTGCGCGTGCGCCCGACACCGCCGCGTCTGGTTTCAGCACACGACCCGGATACGCAGCTTTAGGCTCAGCTTAAAAAAGTTTTAGGCTTGCCTGTCAACCAGCCTGCTCAGCTCACAAGGCCGTTCATCGGCATGAGCGGTACCTGCACACTGCCGACGTAGAGACGGGTTAGCGTATGCTCTTCGCCGTCCACTTCCACTATGAGATAGTAGTCGCCCGGGCGATCGAGTGGCAGGTCCACCGACATGATAAGTGGTATGTCCACTTCGTAAGCGTGCGGAGGCGGCTGCTCGATAGTGAGTTGCGCTGAGCTGTTCCACAGCTCGTCCCCTTCCGGGTTGATCCAGCGCATGGTGAACTCGCGCTGACCGGCGTCGGCCGCGCTGGCCTTGAGCCGGACGACAAGCGCCGCACGCGGATGAACTGACGGGAACTGCGTAACGTGCAGCGCGTCAAAGATCCCCAGGATGTTGAGCTTCCCTTCCTGGGAGATGTTGGCGGCGTCGGCAAATAATGCGAATGAAGTCTGCATGGCTCAAAGTAGCGGTTTGGCGCACCGGATGCTGCGTGTCACACATCACCCACCGGGGCAACTGCCACACCACGCGCACACGTCGCAGCGCTGTACCCTGTTAGTTTCAGTGGATATGGATCCGGATATATCCAGTCAGAATACGCGCCCGGGGTTTGGAATGACAGACCTCGGGCTCATTCTCATGGCGACCCTGTGGGGCGTGAATTACAGCGTCGTCAAGCACGGACTCGGCCAGCTGGAGCCGTACACCTTCAACGGCATCCGGATCGGACTGGCAGCGGTGATTCTCACGCTCATCGGGCTGACAGTGAAAGGGGCGGGGAATGGCCAGCGCGCGTGGGCTACAAGGCGCGACATTAAAAACCTCCTCTGGCTGGGGTTCCTCGGCAATGGCGTCTATCAGCTGCTTTTCATTGTGGGGATGTCGTATACCCGCGCCGGGATCGCCGCGCTGGTCGGAGCTGCCGGACCAGCCTGGATCGCGCTCATTGCGCGGGCACTCGGCCGCGAACGGATATCAGCGATTGGGTGGGCAGGAATCTTCGTGCAACTCATTGGCGTGGTGTGTGTCGTGGCATCGGCCAGCGCACTCGATGCCAGTCGCGATGCTTTAATCGGAGCCGGACTCATAGCATGCGGCAGCGTTGCATGGGCCGTATTCAGTGTGCTGCTTCAGCCTTATACGGTGCGCGTGCACCCATTTCACCTGTCGGCTATTACCATGCTGAGCGGGGCAGCGCTGCTTACAGTGGTTGCGATGCCTGGCTATATACGGCTCGACTGGGGTAAGGTATCGATGGAAGAATGGGGTATAATTGCGTATGCCTCGATCGGTGCACTCGTCATCGGGTATCTGCTGTTCTATCGCGGAGTACGCGTACTGGGGCCTACACGCACTGCTGTGTACGGCAATATGCAGCCTGCGATCGCGCTCCTTGTGGCGTGGGTCGCTCTCAGTGAAGTGCCAGGCGGCTGGCAGCTCATTGGTGCAGTTCTGATCATGGCAGGATTGCTCGTATCCAGGTCTGCAAAGGTGCAACCTGCTGTTGAACACATAGCGGAGAAAACATGAAGCTGGTCCTTTTTGATATAGACGGTACACTGTTGTGGACGGACGGCGCAGGGCGGCGCGCGATGGAGGGCGCACTCACTGAACTGTTCGGAACAGCGGGCGATCCGTCCTATCGCTACGATGGCAAAACAGACCGGCAGATTGCACGCGAACAGATGCGCACCGCGGGCTTCCACGAAGATGTCATCAGCGAGCGGATAGATCGCGTTATCGACAGCTACGTTGCCAGGCTCGAAGAAGCGCTCACCCTCGATCACGGTGCGCGGAGCTGCAACGGAGTCTTTCCGCTCCTCGATGAACTGCGCGCGCGTTCGGATGTCATACTTGGGCTTCTCACTGGCAATGTGGAACGGGGGGCAAAGCGCAAACTCAACTACGTCGGCATCGACTTCGATCAGTTCCGTATTAATGCCTTCGGTTGCGACAGCGAGCACCGCCCTGATCTGCCGGCTGTCGCACAGAAACGAGCGCGCGAGCGCGCAGGTGTTGAAGTGGCCGGCCCAAGCATGGTTATCATAGGGGACACGCCCGCCGATATCGAATGCGGGCGTTCACTGGGAGTGCGCGCCATTGGAGTCGCAACAGGTCGCTTCACCGTTACACAACTTGCGGGCTATCAGCCGGCAGCGGTTTTTGAAACGCTCGCCGATACGCGCGATGTGCTCGACGCAATTATCGGGTAGATGCAGCAACGCTGTCGTGTGACAGGCTTTGTGCGCGGCAGGGAGCTCGCCGGCGATGCCACAGTTGATATCAGCGGTGAGACCGTGCGGCTCGCATGGGAGAACGCAGCGCTCTGGGAGTTGGAACGGAGCGCGATTGAAGGCGCGACAGCGGATGGTGATGTAGCAACGCTATACCTTGCAGGCGGCGACGCACTGGAGCTGCGTCCGGCCGCTGCGACAGGTGCAGCATCGAAAACCGCCGCTCAACGGGTTCCTGCCGGCGCTACGTCGCCGGCCGCGGTATCGCCAGCCACTGCCACACTCATGCGGCACATCTGGGCGCTACCGGAACTCGCACGCGGGCTCCGGTCGTTCGGCACGGCGCACGGCGGCACTGCGTCCGCGCACACGCTCTGGTTTGGCGCGCTGCTCGACGCACGGAAACGCGCTCAGCATTCAGGCGATCCGATCACTCACATTGAGCTCTTCGATGCAGCTGCGCTTCGCGATGCGCAGCTGCGCGCAATATCAGAGATTGCAGCGCTTGGCGTGCCACAGGGTGGCGCGCAGTTCCGCGCAATGGAAGCGGTTCTGGAAGAAGCTGCTGACCCGATGTTCAGGGAGCTCGCCGCGCTCGCACCGAAAGCCCAGGACGTTGCGCACGCACCGCATGACACGCGTATGAATGCGTGGCGGGAATGGGTGGATCAGCTGCGTCGGGTTTTCAGGGAAGCTGATGAATGCTGGCACAGCGGCATAAGCGCGCTGTCAGTGCGCCCAGTCGCTCGCGTGCGCCGAACCTGATTCGCAGTTGGAACAACCGCCGCCGCCCGAAGATGACTTCGAGCCGTGCATCGAACGCCATAGACGACGCCCGACAAAAAAGAGAGCGGCGGCAACGAGTAAAAGTGTAATTGCTGTCTGCATAACTGCCTGCCTCACTTCCCCTGTAACGGGGTCAGCCGGTTCCCCAGTTCATCGCGAGACCGATCCGGTAAACCAGCCACGCTGAACCGTACGCCAATACCAACATATAGCCAAACTGCAGCCCTGCCCACCCCCAGCCGGTTTTACCACCACCGGTTTCTCGCACAGTGATCGCCACTGTACTGATACACATGAGCGCAAACACATAGAAAACCATGAGATTCACAGCCACCAACGGCGTATACACCGTGGCGCCTGTAACAGGGTTCCGTTCTGCAATCAGCTTTTCACGGAGCGCGCGATCACCGGTTTCTTCCGGGTCGCCCACACCGTAAATCGTTCCCATTGTGGATACAAAAACTTCACGCGCTGCGAAACTCGCCACGATCGAAACACCGATCTTCCAGTCGTAGCCAAGCGGACGCACTGCAGGCTCCACCGCCTTCCCCATCCGGCCAAGGAAGGAATGCTCGAGCTGCATCTCCTGACGCATCTCCTCCGGCACAGAGTCCGGAATGTCCGACCTGGGCCACGTAGCAAGCGCCCACAATACAATCGTGAGAGACAGAATCACCGTCCCGGCACGCTGCACAAACATCAGACATCTCTGCCAGACCGACACGCCAAGTGAATGCATACTCGGCCACCTGTACGGCGGCAGCTCCAGAATCATCGGAC
Organism: uncultured Gemmatimonadaceae bacterium; assembly: GCA_964506655.1. Classification (GTDB taxonomy): domain Bacteria; phylum Gemmatimonadota; class Gemmatimonadetes; order Gemmatimonadales; family Gemmatimonadaceae; genus Gemmatimonas. Next base: position 2,174 of record CAZDMG010000125.1, on the reverse strand, counting down.
GCACCGGACCTTTCAGCAGTGTCCGACGGAAAAAGGCCGCGATGATAAGCGCTGTGACTGTACCCAGCAGATACATCACCAGCATCGTGAAGCCCTGCAGGTTGATGCCGGCAAAAAGCGCTATCGGTGGTACAAATGCGCCGATAAGAAGCGTGTAAACAGGAAGACGCGCAGAACAACTCATGAGCGGCACCACCATGATGGTGGTCAGGCGGTCACGACGGTCTTCGATTGTACGCGTCGCCATGATACCGGGAACCGCGCACGCATAACCCGACAGCATCGGGATGAAACTCTTACCCTGCAACCCCACCTTGCGCATGATGCGATCCATCAGATACGCGGCTCGAGCCATGTAGCCCGTGTGCTCCAGAATACCGATGAAGATGAAGAGCACCGCAATCTGCGGAAGGAAAACGAGAACAGCGCCAACGCCTGCGATCACACCGTCCACCAGCAGGCTCTGCAGGTCGCCTTCGGGGATGAAGTTGCGGATCAGTTCGCCGATTGAAGCGATACCGCCCTCAACGAAATCCATCACCGGTTCGGCCCAGGTAAAGACCGACTGGAAGACGATCGCCATGAGCACAAGAAAAACAATCGGACCCATCACACGGTGCAGCACCACACGGTCAATACGATCGCTCAGTGTGAGCTCGCGCTCAGTGCGACGCGTGATGGTTCGGTCGGTAACGCCATGAATCCACGCGTAACGGACGTCGGCTTCGTAACGACCGGGGATGAAGCCGGCCTTCGCAAGATTGTGCACAACGCTGGCCACTGTTTGCTGCAGCCCGGGAACGTTGTGCAGATGCGCTTCGATGTGATCGATGCCAACAAGACGGAGTGACTCCATCGCAGCGGCATTTGCATTGAGTCCGTGCTCTTCAAGCAGCTCCTGCAGCGGTGCCAGCGTTTCGCGCACAGCGTCCGGAAGTACAAAGCGACGCTCAGGAGCGGGAAGCGAGGCAGCTGTAAAGAGCGCACGCTTCACCACGTCAACTCCCTCACTGCGACGCGCAACTGTCGGTACAACGATCACGCCGAGTTCGCTGATCAGGTCGGGAACGTTGATGTCGACTCCCTCTGCCTCTGCGATATCGATCTGATTGAGTGCAACAACAACCGGTATCCCCAGCTCCATGATCTGGCTGGTAAGGAAGAGGTTGCGTTCCATATGGTTGGCGTCGACCACGACGAGTACAACATCCGGGAGCCAGTGTCCGCTGTCGCGCTTGAGCAAAACCTCGAGCGCGATCTGTTCGTCGGGTGAGCCCGCAGAAAGAGAATAACTGCCAGGCAGGTCGAGCACGGAAACGCGACGCCCGTCGTCCATGCGGAAACTGCCTTCGACCCGTTCGACTGTAACGCCTGCGAAGTTGCCAACGCGCTGGCGGAGCCCGGTAAGGGCATTGAAGAGGGTCGTCTTGCCGGTGTTCGGATTGCCGACGATCGCTACACGCAGCGGGCGATCAGAAATGTCGCCGGCATGGTCCGAGCTGTTAAGAGCGATTACGCTTTCAGCTGACGTCTGGGTACTCACATCTATTCAAAACGCGGTGGTATCAGGTGCTGTGTGCTGAGTGCTTTGTACTTGTAGTTGTACTTGTACGTGTACTGATACTGACCGTTTACTGCGGCGCAGCTGCGTTCAGCCGAACGCTTGCTGCTGCACGGTAATTCCTGAGGTCAGCGCAGATCCGATAGCGAGGCGCGTTCCACGCACATCAAGCACCATGCACGCACGGGCGTCGATGACATTTACAGAGCTGCCTTCGCAGAGCCCAAGAGCGCGCAGACGGCATGCCTCATCAGAGGAGCACCCGAGCGAAACCACCGTGGCGCGGGTTCCGCGACGGCAGGCAGCAAGGGGACAGGTATTCGGATCAGGAAGCATGGGGCTAATAATGGACCGACGATCGCTCTGTTGCAATAGGGAGTGATGAAGTCGGGTATCTTCGCTCCCCGTACTTCTGATATATCACGCGGCGGCTTGAGTCGCTGTCTTTTTGCGTGAAAGTGCGATCATTACCGCGACTCCTGTCAGCGCTACGCCAATCGCTATCAACTGCGCAATGGTAAGATAAAAGAACTTGTCATCCTTCGCGCGGAAAAACTCGACAATGAAGCGCTCAATTCCAGCCAGCAGGCAGTAGAGTCCGAAGAGCCATCCT
>CAZDMG010000124.1:3473-6321 GCA_964506655.1 uncultured Gemmatimonadaceae bacterium | reverse complement strand
CTGCGCGGAATGTCACTGAGCCCCGTTCGATCGATACCACTGTGTAGCTCCCAACGCGGTCACCGGTGCGCACTATGCGCGGCGTCCCATTGGAGATTTGTACTGTTGCAAAGGCATTACCGGCAGCGCCGAGTGCCGTGCCGAGAACGATCGGTCGGGCAGTTTCACCGCTCCCCGATTCGGCACCTGCATATCCGCCTTCACCGGGCATTGGGTACCTGCCGTCCGGAGCGATCCTGTCAACAGAAAAAATGTCGCGCTCAACAACCTGCGCGGGATCAATCAGGATACTTCGCAACGGCAGCGCCTCGTGTTTCGTCGCGGCCGTTGCAGCCGGGAGTATCGGCACAGGCGCCGGTCGGAACGCCCTGTACGATGCGATACCAAGTACAACGACGGCAACAACCGTGCTCAAAATCCCAATTCGTACCGACGAAGACGGTGGCAGATCGCGCAAAGCGCTCGTGAGCTTCATTGCTTCGCTCCGGTTGGTGTAGCTGCCTGGTCGATTGCAAAGCCTGTCAGCGTGGCTGCGAACGTCAGCGTCTCAAAACCATCGGTGTAACTGTCGCTCCCGGGCGCCTTCGTGATATCGATGCGGTCGAAACGGATAAGTCGCGAGCCGGTTTCGATCTCGGATATGAAGGTAAGGATCCCCTGGAGGTCCGACTCGCCGCGCATCTCAACGCGCAGTTGGCGCACGCCTTCCGGTGTGACAGTTGATGGGCGGGTCGCTGCCTGAATCAGATATACACGCGAACGATGCGCTGCAGTCGTAACAGCGGAGGCGAGGTCAGCGCTCGCAACGACGTTATCCCGCCCGCTGAAGAGCAGCGTAGACGGGAGCGGGTCGGCGGCTGCTGTAACCTGGCTTTCAGCCGCAGGCGTGGCGAGGAGCGCGCGCTCGCGCGAAAGCGTGGTGACTTCGGTTGCAAGCTGGTCGCGCATCGATGTGATTGATGCGCGCCATGGGCGGAAACCGTACACGTAAAGGAGCGCAGGAACCAGCAGGATCAGAGCCAGCCGTATTGTGCGGCGTTCGGCAGCGCTCAGCGATGTAAACCTGGATGTAAGTCCCCGGATAAAGCTCACTGGCCTCCCTCCGTCGCGCGGACAACCCGCGCCTGGATAGCAAAGCGTTCCAGAAGAGTCCCATCGGGCTGACGCTCAATTCGCATTTCACCCGCAGAGCGTACTCCGGTAAACCCATAGGATTGCTCAACGGCTGCAAATGCAGCAGGCGCGCTCAGCGACAGCCCGTCCAGCAGTACCGTATCGACGCGTGTACGCAGGTTCAGCAGATACGCATCATCACCCAACTGATCGGTAAGCGACGCTATCGCAGCCGACCATTGCGGTACCAGGTTGTACTGTGCCACGATCGCGTCAACCCGCCTGTCGGAGCTGCTCTGCTGCTGTTCACCGCTCAGTCGCTCGTTCACGGCAGACCGTATCGCAGCACGCTCATTCTTTACGCTTTGAAGCTCCCTGCGCACACCCCACCACTCCACAAAGCCAGCCATCAGAAGGATTGCAGCGGCAGCAGCAAAGAGGCGTACAGCTACCCTGGACGCCCTTGCTTCGCGCAATGCCAGTGCTTCGTTGGTGCGAAAACGGAAGCGTTCAGTAGCGGATGCAAATCGGGCAGCCAGGGCGAGCGGTGACGCTGAGGCGCTGTTCTCACTGGATACCTGTGCGATCGATGTCCCGTGCTGTGCCAGTGCATCACGCAGATGGCGCACTGCCTGCTGAGTGCCGAGTGCGTAGAGTCGCGTCTGACCATCCTTGCGCGCAGCAAGAGCCAGTTCAGCAGCCTCACTGCCATCGCCCTGTGTCCCGTTTCTTATACGCCGTATCGACGTCAGCGCACCGTTGGCGATTCCCAGGATGTCGATGCGGTCTTCATGCACAATAAGAAGACCCGCGTCTTTCCTGCCGCGGAATGCGGATGGCAAGAGCTTTCTTGCGGCCGCGAGCCATGCGGCTTCCGATGGTTGCACAACGTCAATTTCAAATTGTGCAGCAACTGCTGCACGACGGAGTGCACTTAACATTCGCGCACTGACTGCCGATGCAACAACCGACCCGCTGTATTTGCCGGTTATCGGCGCGGTGCCGACAATCAGCTGCTCGCGCCCTTCAAGGAAATAGCGTGGCGCGCTTCTGGTGAGTACCTGTAACCGTTCATCATCGCGCATGGCGGGGAGTTCTATAGTGCGCGTTTCTGCGAGTGGCCACAGTAATACAGCTGTAAGGCGGACAACTCCGGCGCCATCGGGTACTTGTGAGCGCAGCTCGCCCAGCGCGTCAGAAAATGACGGCCAGTCCACGCCCTCGCGCGGAAACGCTTCAATAGCGCGCCCCCACACTCCGTCTTCCGTGTCCGCGGTCAGTTCAACGTCTTCGCTGTATGCCACGATTCTTGTAGCGTCCAACGCAACGGTTATATGCGGAGATCGTGCACTCTCACCCTGTCCGGCTCTTACCGGTCCTACCATTGTTTCCTTTCCACTCTGATCTGTTGCTGGACACGCCGAAGCTCGGCGACAAGTTGTGTTGGACGTGCTTCAGGTGCTGGTTTAGCTGTCAGGATTACGTCCATCAGTGACGAACTCACTGTCATTGATGCCTGCAGGCGCTGCTGTGAAAACTGGGCTGCGGTTACCTGCTGAAACATCGGCGCTGCAGCAGCGATATCGTCCGAGGTATGACACATACTGCATTCCGCAACCGGGTGCCCATCGGGTATGAGGAGCATCACACCATCAAACCCACCACGCCCACCACTGCCGCGACCTCCCATGCCGCCCCGACCTGCAGCACCACCTCCACCACGGCCACCCATACC
>CAZDMG010000124.1:0-3373 GCA_964506655.1 uncultured Gemmatimonadaceae bacterium | reverse complement strand
CCACCACGGCCACCCATACCGCCACGGCCACCAATGTCGCCTGTTGTGCCGCCCCCGCCGCGACCTGAACTCCCGGCACCCGCCGGTAAAACTTCATTCAGGTTGGCGATCCGCCGTCCCTGTGAACGCAATGCGAGTATCGTTGCCACAACATCATCCGTAATGCCGTTGATCGACCTAAGCACAGCCTCCGGTGCGTTGTTGATATTCACCTGACCATTCCCCTTGATCGTCAGATAGGGTGCCACTGCGGCGAAGATCTCCGGCGTCATGCCAAAGACGTGCCGCAACTCATCAACACTCCCGAACGGCAGATTGGTTGGCAGATACAACAACCCTTCCTTCAGATATTCGGCGCGTTCGGCGCCGTTAATCCGGGGAAGAGAGTCAGGGTCGCGCCAGTCCATTATTGCATCGCTGAGCGCAGAGGCTTTCTCCGAATTGCGAAGTACAAAATTGAAGAACGCCTGAAGTGACAGCGGTGAAGCGCCATTGATGTTCAGCTTGGATGCCGGGTCGCTGAAGCTGACTGTCACCGGGATCTGATCCACCATAAGAGCTCCATCGAAAAGAGAATCGATAGAGAGCCACGGGTCTGAACTCCGGAGCGAGGCAGCGTTGCCGCGCGCAGTTGCAGTCTGTCGTTGTACGTACTCCAGCTGCGCCTGGACCATTGCCAGTGCACCAGCCGCAGCTGCTCTGGAGCGGCCGCGATCACCCGCGTTAAGCCCCATAACCCGGCGATCGCGCGCTTCAAGCGCGAAGTGCAATGCGACGGCAGCTATAGCTACCACGAGCCACAGAGCGACCATCATCGCATAACCCCGCCGCGGACGCGTCATCTTATCCACACCGACGCTGCGCCGTCACCCTGCCGGACTACGATCGGCACCGTAAGCAGCGGCTGCAACGGTACTTCATCGCTCCGCCCCAGCGTAACGCGCACTGCTATCACCTGTACAGACGCCCCTTCGTTGACGCGGAACCACCTGTTGGTACGTCCGTCCAGTATCTCCACTGTCATCAGAGTGATCGAAGAGTCGATCTGCATGCGCTGCAGGGGGAGGGAAGTGCTCCCCTGAAACTCAACAGTTAAGCCTTGCTCTGGTGTGTTCGGGTCGTCGTCTGCATATAAGCGGACACGCGCCGGCGCGCTGCCAAACGGCACAGTAACTGCCGTGCTGAAGTTGAGCTCATCGCCGGATGCAACCGCCGCTGTTACAGCTGCTGCACTCTGTACAGTCTGCCGGGCACGCACCCTTGGCCCACCAGCCATCTGTATTGATATAGCGCCGGCACTCAGCCAGTCACTGATGAGTGAACGGGTAGCCGCAGCGCCTTCTATTACAGTCGTTGACTCCTGAGCAAGCTTGCGATGATCCATTACGGTATTGAGCGCTGCTGTGCCAGCTGCGGCCATTATCCCTGTCACCACTATGGTTGCAATGAGTTCTATAAGCGTCATGCCGCGCCTTAGGCAGGGTGATGCTCGCACCATGCGCCGGCGCCGCAAAATCCTGGAGTGCAAGCGTTGTGCAGTCATCGGTTCACCATTTGCATCACTGGGCGGCGATACACATAGCTTGACACACGGTACTCACCGCCTGTCCACAAAATCGCAATCGATACCGAATAGAGCCCCGCCGTTTCGTCCGCTGGTTGCGACGTGATCTTCCAGCTGTAACGATCCAGGGGTTCGGCAAACTTCCCGGTAGAAACGGAGTCCGGCAGCGACTGGATCTCGCGTTCAGACAGGAGCGTAAGCGCCTCCAACCGGGACGAAGCCAGCACTTCCGCTTCGATAACACGTTGCGCCTTTTCCGCAGCCCGGAATTGCGCGCCTGCTGCAGCCAGAGCCGCAACCGATGTCATCGCGATAATAGTCATCGCAGCAACCGCTTCGAACAGGGTGACGCCGCGTCGCGCGCGCACCACGCCGCGGGAATTCTGTCGCGTTGCGCACCGGTCTGTGCACCCAGTGGAACCGTGAGCCCCACGCCAGGCCGCACATCTAGCGCACATAAACCACCACCGCACCGCTCGCCTGATCCAACGTCACCAGCCGCGTGGAATCCGTACCGCGCACCAGCACCGTATCACCAAACGCACCGCCATCAGGTCTGAAGCGATAGATCAACCGGACACGATCGGTTTCCAGCCGCTCGCTCAGCGACAACCTGAGCGAATCGTCCACTGCAATCCCGTAACCTCCGGCACCGGAAGTATCGATTCTGTAATGGCCGGACTGCGGGTCTATCACCACTGTAGCATTGACACTGTTGAGCACCGCAAAGCGCCTTCCATTTGTCAGAACGCCGCTCAGCACATCAACCCCGGACGCCTCACGCTCACGCGCTGCATTGAGATATGCAGGGATTGCCATTCCCGATAGCACCGCCAGGATGATGAGCACAATCGCCATCTCCCAGAGCGTAAAGCCAGCCCTGCACTTCACCGGAACGACCCTGCGTTGATTCCATAGATCGCCTGCAGAAGCGAGAGCGCCACAAAAGCCACTATTACACCGAACACCACGATCATAGCAGGCTCAGAAAGCGCAGCCAGCCGCTGCGTCGTCCTTTCAGTGCGTTCCTCGAATATCTCAGCAGCCTTCACAAGAAACTCACGCAACTGACCGGAATCCTCTCCTACACCGATCAGTTGCGACAAAAGCAACGGAAAGACTGCGCTTTCACTGACCGCAGTACGCAGTGAACTCCCTTCACGCACACGCGCGCGGATACGGGTTACATCGTCGCGCGAAACAGGGTCCACTATCGACTCAATCGTGTCGTCCAGTGCATCGAGCAACGGCGCACCACCGCCCAACAGCACGCCAAGCAGCCGCGAAAAACGGGCAGCCAGCGAATAGCGACGGAGTGTTCCAGCCAGCGGCAACGACAACAACAGGCGCGATCCGAAACGCTTTCCTTCTTCGGTGCTGCCGATCCACGCGCCGACAATCAACACCCCCACAGGAATTGCCAGCAGCACCGGCCAGTACTGTCGCATGGTTGCTGACACCCACAGGAGCGCCGCAGTGGAAGCAGGCAGTTGTGCACCACTTCCTTCCAGCAGCTCCACAAAACGCGGCAATACAAAAAGCAGCAGCACAGCTATCGCAATCGAGCCAGCTACAGCCAGCAGCAGCGGATAAATGGCAGCAGACAGAACCTTCCCGCGTAGCTGTTCCTCACGCTCAAGCTGTGCAGACAACCTGCCAAAAGCGCTGTCCAGGTCACCGCTTCGCTCGCCGGCCCGCACGAGTCCGATATAGATCGGCGGAAACAGAGCAGGGTGACGTGATAGCGCGGCTGAGAGCGTATCTCCCCGCTCCACGGAACTCCGGATCTCACTTACAGCATCGCGTACC
>CAZDMG010000123.1:0-6497 GCA_964506655.1 uncultured Gemmatimonadaceae bacterium | reverse complement strand
CGCAACCGGTGCAGTTTGTTTTTACTCAGTTGTGCTTGTGCTCGGTGTGAACAGCAGGCGCTGGCTTTGCTTCCTGCGCAACCCTTTCAATCCAGCGCGCCAGAGCAACACTCGGCGTAAGCCCTACAGATGAATAACGGACCGGCAGGCCGGCGATATCCGCGGGGAGCTTCTGGTAGTTGATCGAACCAGTTGAGATAAGAACCGGGAGGACCAGCACCGAATCCGCAGCCTCCGCTGCCATCTGTTCGATCTCCTTGCGGAACGATGCCACCGAGGCTGCACGTACAGCAGGATCTGCATCGTCGCGCAGAAGTCCGACGCGCATGGGGTGCGGCGCGATCCGCTTGCCGAGTTCTGCGGCAACTGCGGAGATATTCTTTTCCCAGAGAATGGCGTCTGCGCTGTCCACGGGCCCGTGTGCGATAAGCATCAGTGGGCGCTTACGATCTGCTTCGGGAAGAGCGCTCCACCTGACGGCAAGAGCTTCGCCGAGTTCCGGAGCGTCATCGAGCGCGGGGGTGACAGCGACGGGTACGGTGAGTTTCACGTGCGAGGTATGATCGTGACCACCCATCATTCCCATAAGCTCTTCGGGGAGTGACTCGCGAAGGCCGGCATAGAACTCAACCTGTCGCACGTGACTGCCGAACGTCGAAACCATGAAGGGGACGGCGACGATGTGCTCGACACCGGCCTGCTGCATCTCAGTAACCGCTTTATCCCATGACTCCGATTCGGCGGCGTCACCCATAAGCCATGCCGTCATGACCGGCCCTTTATCCCACCGCACCTGTTCAACGGTGCGTTTGACACCAGCGTTCCATGTGCTGTCGGCGCCATGCGCCACAACGATCAGTCCGGTCTTTTGAGCGGAGGCGTTGGTTGCAGCGGCGGTGGCGAATACAAAAAAGGCGGCCCCGAGGGAGGCCGTCCGCAGGAGAGCAGCAGGTGTTTTGTACATATCTATCCGTTCAGGTTCAGTCTGGGCAGCGATCTATTCCGGGGTACAACCGGCGAATCCAAACTAAATCATTCGGGATTAGCGGTCAACCTACCTATACAGTCAGAACGAGGTTCGCACTCCGAAAAGAACCTGCCCGTCACGGCGACTTGGCGCACCGCGCTCTACTGCTTCACTGTCGATACGTTCGCGGTGCGTAACGGTAAGTTCAGTCTTGCCAACGATAGGTGCTGCGAGCACGGTAGTGGCCTCCAGGGTATGGCGGCTTGGCTCCTGCAGTGACGGCTGGTAAAGCGTGTTGTGCGTGATGCGGAGTGTGGGCGAAATGCGTTTGCGGTAGCTGGCCTGGAGCGCCCATCTGAGGCGGCTATTGTCGACGACCGGCGCATTATTGACCGAGATCGGCACGGTGCGCTCACCCAGGAGAGAAGCTGTTACTGTAGCCTCTTCCGGGAACCCATTCCGCACGCTGTCGGCGCGCCAGACGATGATTCTGGCGCCTGCACCTGCGTCATACCGGGTGGCAATACGCTGCTGATAGTTGGTTAGTGCGGTCGCAAAGGTGTACGGTGAGACGCGGTCGCGCCGACGCATATCGGTAGAGACTGCCAGGCGGATGTTTCGGACCACAACACTTCTGTGGAGCTCCGTGTTCTTTTTGCCGTCGCCGTAACCGGCCTGCATGTCCATCTTGAAGAGCGCGTTTCCGTCCAGGTGTTGCACCGAAACAGCCATGGAGCCGATGCGCTGATTGACGGCACCGTAAAGGACTGTGCCGCTGGCTTCCACTGTGCTTTTCCATTTGGGCGGCCCTGAGGCCTGTGCTGAGAGTGCTGTAGCCAGGGGAGATGACATCAGCAGCGCCAACGCCGAAACGGCTGAGACGCAGGTGGCCGCGAGGCGTGTGCACGGGCGCAAAGCGGGGAGTCGTGAGGCCATCCTTCTACAATAACTCAATAGCACGCTGTACCCAATGACCGGGAGGTGCGGATTTCTGTGGAGTTGCAGTGGGAGACGGCTGAGCGAGGTGGCGCCACATGGAGCTGAGGTGGCGAGGTCGGCATCGGGGTTGCGCCGGACAGGAGCCAATTGCTAGAGTAGCGAACCCGGAATGACGTTTGGATGACGGCCCAAGCGAAATATTGCAGCTCACTCTGACACCATCCGACCAGGGGACAACATGGCGCGAGCACGCAAGGGACTAACCGAAACCGAAGAAGCATCCTCTACAACTGTCAGCATACAGGTCCAGGCCCTGGGTGCCAGTCAGATCCATCTGGGTCGGGAGCGACTTTCACCGGTGTCGGAAACGCTTTTTGGCCTGATGGTGCGGATAGTATTTGCGCCGGGGATGCAGCTTTCGCGCGCCGAGCTGCTGAATATGTTCTGGCCAGGTCAGCCCGAGGTCCGTCAGAGGGGGAACCTGCGTCAGAATCTCTACAAGCTGCGGCAAATTGGTGTTTTGATGGACGTGCGTGGTGACAGTGTGCGTCTGAATGCGTCGCAGGTGGTGCCGACCTTTTCTGTGGCACGGACACCGGATGCATTCCGGCGGTCAGTGCTTGAGGCGGGAGAGCCACTGGGTCCGTTCCTTGCGGGTTACGTATCGCGCAGCCCGGAGCTCAACGAGTGGATAGCGGAGGTCCGTGAGGTGATTCATTCGGACGTTCGCCGCGTGCTGGTGGAGGAGTTGCGTGGGAGCCGTGAGCGGGTGGACTGGAGCTACGCTGAGCGGCTCTGTCGGTGGCTGCTTCAGTTTGATCCGCTTAATGAAGACGCTACGCTGACGCTGGCGGAGTGCATTGCCCTGAGCGGCGGCAAGGCGCAGGCTGTGGAGGTACTGGACAGGTATCTGGAGGAGCTTGGGAGTGACGCTGGCGACATCCGTTTGCCGGCGGCGAGGTTGCGCCACCGTCTTACTGATAGTGGAGCCCGCCGGATTCCGGCGGCATCAACGGAACGTCATTTTGTTGGCCGGACGGAGGAGCTGAGTGACTTCACGCTGGCTCTCAGGCGTGCGCGGTGGCGGGACGGCAGTGGTCACTTGCTGCATGGCCCGCCGGGGATGGGAAAGACGCGGCTGACTCAGGAGCTTGAGAAGGTAGCGGAAATCGAAGGGATGCTGACGCTGCGCTATACCTGCCGGGAGAGCGACAGCATGCGTCTGTTGTCAGTGGCAATGGACATGGTATCGGAGTTACTGCATGCACCTGGCGCGCTGGGGTGTGCGCCGGAGACGTTGCGGACGCTTCGCCGGCTTGTGGGCCAGGAGCCGGTTCCGGTAACAGCAGACGGGACACCAGCATTACGCGAGCCACTTCCTGCACCTGCGATACTGCGGTCAGCGATGGTGGACCTCGTAGCGGCGGTAAGTGACGAGAAGCCGATCTATCTGGTTCTGGACGATGTGCACTGGATGGACCTGCAGAGCTGGGAAGTATTCGTGGACATCGTTGAGCAGAGTGAAACGACTCGTGTGTGCGTGCTTGCGACATCGCGAGTTGGTCACGCGTGTACGACGGTACCACAGCGCGCCGCCCGTCGTCTGCTGGTGCGGGAATTGAAACGCCTGACGGATGCGGAGTCGACGGACCTTGCCGAGCGGATCGCAGCGGACTTGCATTTTGATGTGTCGGGCGGGATGGCGGAGGTGATTGCATATAGTGAAGGGTCTCCGCTGTTTATCCAAGAGATCCTAATCCACCATCATACGTTCGGTTCGAATGGTCATCTGCCGCGAAGTATTACCCAAGCATTTCAACGGCGGTTAGGACTCCTCTCACCACTTGCCTTCCGAACAATACAAGTGGTAGCAAAGATGCAACCGTATGCTTCAATCACTCTCGCAAGCAACGTACTCAATGTATCAATCACGGAATATGCAGACGCCCTTGATGAGCTAGCGGCTTCAAACCTTGTACACATTGACGCGACGTCGCATCTGACCTGTCATGGGGTAATTGCTACAGTAGCCCTTAATGGGCTGAGCGGAGCAGCAGCATGCATGCTACATCTCCGAATTGCAGACGCTTTAGCCAACGTACCAGAGACGTCCCCCGCTCGAGATATCCATATAATTCAACACCTTATCCTCGCAGGTGAAAAGGAGCGGAGCCTGGACTTACTTTCGAGGTCGCTACCACTGCTCAAGAATAGCAGTTCGTCGCACTCGCTACTGGGACTATTGGAGTCCCTCTTAGGTAGGTTCTCCGATCTTCGGAAGAATTGCGAGGTAAGTGAGGTACTCTACGAACTGCTCTTCCTCTGTGGAAGGCACTCCCAACTGCTTGAGCTTGTACCGCCCGGCAGTATCGAAAATGAAGACCACAAGTGGGACCTATCACACCCTCATGAATGCATTCGGATTGCGAACTCAATAATCTATGTCGACAGCAGCTATGTGGACGAGATGATGAAACGCTTGTCAGCTATAGCGGAATCCGCGGATATCGCAATCGAACATCGAGCTGACGCTACTGCAACCATCGTTAAACTGGCTTCAGACACTGCTGCTACAGAGGTGGCCCACCGAGCTTACGACTCCTTCGAGTCAATTAGGGCTAGTACACCGCAGATCACTGTTTCCCAAGTAGATATGTTTTACCATACTGTCTTTGGGGACCTTGGCGACGCTTTGAAGGCCGCTACAAATCTCAAGATGCTAGCCGCAGAGGTAAAAGATGCGCATGCTCGCCTCGGACTATTGGTTAACTCTGCTTATGCTTTTCGGTATTGTGGCCCGTGGGAGAGTGGGCAACTAGAGTTTCAATCCCTATATGAAGAGGCATGTGAGATTGGCCATGCCCCGGTATCTGCGATCAGCGCTAACCAACTTTGCCTGATAGCCTTGGAGCGCAGCCGCGACTTCGGAGTAGCAAGGCAGTGGAATGAAGTTCTTCAGAATATCGCTGCCAGCTTAAAGGAGCCCCTGCTGCATGTGCTTGCACTCAATCAATCGGCAAGACTAGCGCTGGAAGCGCGAGAGACCCGACCTGCTATGACCATGCTCGCTGAAATCCGTCGCATTACAAATACTGCAGCATATAGTACAAAACTCAAAGCCTACGTTTCAGCAATGGAGCTAGATGTTGCACTGCAGCAACGCGATCCATTCATGATTGAACAGTCGACATCAATTGTGATCGACGCATTTCGTAAAGTACGTGCGCTGACAGGCAATGATTACCTCTTCTCAGTGTTTGTCGAAGCGCTGACTTGGCTCAGGGATGCAAGGAAGCTGCGGTGGGCAATTTCGGAAATACAACACTGCAGGAGAGAATTTGCTCCACCCAATAAAAGACTCGAAAATTCGATGCAGCGCGCTGAAGCGTATTTGACGAGCCTTATGCTACGGCCGGAGTCTTCGCCCTTCGACGGACGCGATCCAGAATTTGAGTAATCGACTGGATCCCGCCGGAGTCGGTCGGATCAAAAATCCTAGCAAACTGTCGTGACGTTAACAGGAGGTCACAAATTTCCGGATCAAACTGCTTCCCTCGATGCTTTATAAGCTCTGCACGTACATCTGCCTCACCAAGCGCCTTTCGATAAGGCCTGTCGCTCGTCATCGCATCAATCGTATCCGCAAACATTATGATGCGTGACCCCAACGGAATCATCTTGCCGGAAAGCTTAGCTGGATACCCTGCACCATCCCATCGTTCGTGATGGTGGCGAACGATATCAACTATATCTGCCAATTGAGATGCTTTAGAGACTAGTTCAGCGCTCTTAAGAGGGTGCAGTTCCATGATCGCGCGCTCCTCTTCTGACAAGCGGCCCGGTTTCTGGAGGATGGGTACGAACATCCCATCGATCTTCCCTACGTCGTGAAGCAACGCGGCGCGGCCAATGCGCTCAATTTCCTTACCTGGGAGTTCTAGTGCAGCAGCGATAATTTGAGAATATTTGCGAACTCTCTGGGAGTGTCCCGAAGTATACGGGTCTCGGAGTTCAACAGCCCCTACTAGAATTTCTAAGGTTTCCTCGTATGCAGTTTCAAGAAGGCGATTCTTCATGTAGAGTTGGCGCGCCCCGCCCAAAGCCACAAATGCGAATGCAACACCTGCCCAGCCAAGCTTGAGATAGAACAGAGCGCACCAGTAGACTAGGGGGACGGCAAAGATGTCATACGCAAAACTACCCTTGCCATTCTGCTTCCATACATCCCAGATATTCCTTCCGGTAGATAGAGCAATTACCATTGCCACGAGTGTCATATTGAACGTGAGGAACGTTATGACAGCAAACGTGTGCGGTATTACACGGAAAGTATCATCAATCTGCAACGACACTCCGCCGAGCAGAACATAAACTAGAGCTGCTGAACCAATAGCAAGCGAATATTGGGCAACATTGAAAATACGCTTGATCCATGCCTTCCTCTGCGTAAGTTCACCGATCGCCATTGCTCCTGCAACCAACGAAACAGTGACCCACGATGGGAATAGCATTACACCGGCTAAGAATGGCAAGAATGCAATAGAACCACTGGATTGGGCATTCGCAGAATGCGCCAACTTTTGAGCCAGTA
>CAZDMG010000122.1:0-6537 GCA_964506655.1 uncultured Gemmatimonadaceae bacterium | reverse complement strand
GGTGCGAGAACTCTGATGGAGGGAGCGAGTCCAGCAACAGGTCTGCCGTAGCCTGCGGCAAAGCCACGCCAATTGCCCATACTCCGATTGGTAAGGTCCCTATCCCGAGTGGCCCTGCGGACGCTCCGAAACCATAAACCATGTTCGCGGACGACGGGTTGTCCGGGTCCGCCTCATTACCGACAATTTCGAAATCTGCACGGCTAAGGTCCGCAAATTCATTGCGGCCTGATATAGCACGGTGATTAATGGCGCTTACCGCCAATACCTTACCGCTGCCCGGTTGAATGGGATAGTCCCTGCCCCCGCCTGGAAACGTATATACCATGCTGATCCAGAGCCTGTCAGGATCCGTCCTGAAGCGCTGACTCTCCGTGCATGCAATAGCCTCAGTCTGCATCTTGCCTCCTGGGGTATTAAAAAAGTGCATTCCATCCAGATAGATCACCGTATCCGAGTTATTGAATACCTCAACATACTGACCCCCGTTGTAAATCGGATTCCCGGTATTCGTATATTCAAACACCTCTGAAACGATAAGCGACCCACGCTCCAGCCCCGACAGCTTAACCTCAACAATCTGCCCTGCCGGTGGGCTGAGCAGCACCTGTGCTCCGCCAGTGAAAATCGTTGCGTCACTACCCTCTGGCAGCCGATTGCGCTCTGCTTCCGTAAGTACCCGCTCCACTCCCACGCTGTAGCGACCTTCCAGAAGGTTACTGAATACAACTGTGCCGGAGCTGTTTGTTGTGCCATCCAATGCACCGCCCGTGGCACGCTGAAGTCGCACAGTAAGCCCCTCAATGCTGAGGCCAACTGCCGCAGCAGCGGCTGCGTCCTCTGCACCAATTGAAACGGTTACCGTGATGTTGGCGCGTGGCACAGTGCCGGGCGGTGGCTGATTGGTACCCGTGCTGTCGGTGCCACCGGGTGGTGGCGTATCGTTCTCGGTGACCCCACCGCCACAAGCCGCCAGCAGCAGTGCAAATGCAAAGGCCACGAAGCCCGAAATTACCGGGCGCCCCGGGAATGTCAGCGAATGCGGCATTGCCGTAGTCATACTCCGGTGAAGACTGTGATTGCGGAGCTCATTCATGACACGGTGAGCGAAGGGGGTGAATTTCGTACCACTGGAGCGATGGCGGTGAAGCCGGCTGCCGTAAAGCTGCGGGCGCTATGAAGTCGCGAGTCTTCCGCTGCTTCACTGATGTTTCAATGATGTTTCACTGATCTCTACCCCATCCGGCTGCAGAAGTCAACAGAAAGATGAAGAAACGGAGCGTATAGTTCCAATAGCGGCCCAGGCGAATGCCAATCTTTCGCCGACAGTGGCCGTCGGCTATTGGCTGCTCCCAGCTTCTCCCCGGGGAGCCGATCCCGTCTTGGCCCCCGCCCCTGACCCCGCCATTACTTCCGCCAGTGCGGCCCGCAGTGCTTCGTGCAGCCGCCCACGCTCCTGCTCGTATGCGGCACGCGTATCTGCCGTGACATTCTCCTCGCGCGCGAAGGCAGCATCAAGCTGTACTATGTCATGCGCGAGTCGCTCGTGCAGCGGAGGTGCGGCCACTGGTGAGCGTGATGCACTGTCGCGCTGTTGCACATGCCCCGCCGCAGTTGCACGCCTGTTGCGCGAGCTGGACCTGACAAAAGCAGCAAGCATGATCGCTCCCAGAATTCCGAGCATGACGGCAGCATAGGTGCCGCCCTTAAGTGGTCGCGACGACGCCAGATCTATCAGAACTGAATGACCTTCCGGCACATCCTGGGCCAGAAAGCGGTGGAAAGCACGCCCTTCAATATTCACGTTGCCGACATTTGTTACCCCATCGGATACAACATTGCCGATCGCGTCCTCCAGGAGCACCTCCAGTACATCCACCGGAGCTTCAGTGACAAAGGACAAAGGGAAAGCTGCAGCTGGCAGTGTATAAGAGAACGAAACCTGGCTCAGGCCGGGTGAAAAGGGTGAAAATGCCAGCACTGTATCGTCACGCAACACCAGTGCATCGGACGACAGCTCAGTTTCATTCACCCGGAAGTCACGGGCACCCGCTGGTATGTTCACACTCCAGGTAGCCGAACGCAGAGCTGTATCGGCTGCGACAAGTGTACGGATGCTGTCATTGCTGAGCTCATAAACCTCGATCACAGTCCGGGTGTTGCTGCTGTCGAGCGAACCAACAATAAGATGCCTGCCCCGTACCGAAAGCGGGTACGGCACCGATGTCGTATCGAAGACGGTTATTACTGCATCGTCGCCTTCGCTCAGCTCATTCCTGAACGGCGCAGTAAAATACGCAATCCCGCCGTACGTCGCCGATGCAAAGTAGATGGCGTTGTCGGCGTCACTGCCATCAGCACCAATCCTGACACGAAAGCGGAACTGATACTCACCCGTAGCATTTGTCCTGACTGAATCGATCGCGCCCGCAGAATCGCGCCCGACCCGGTGCAGAGTCACCATGGTGTTACGCACGGGCTTCGCGCCCTCAGTCACAGCATCCGGTGTTACAACCTGTCCCCGCACCACGCGCATACCGTCCGCCGTAGCAGACTGTACACCGCTGCCCGTTGGCGCCCCCTGTGTTACGGCAAGTGAAAAGAGAGCCGCAACAGTCCACCGCAGTATCATGACGCCCTCAAAGGTTGAACCTGCCGAAATCCTCGGGACGCAACGTTTCGAGGTATCGCTTGAGTTCGTCTGCGTTCATCGCAGGAGATCCCGGAAAGTCAGGACCGGAAGCTTCCGCATCGGGCTCATTGTCGCGTTCATTGTCGCGTTCATTGTCGCGTTCATTGTCAGTCTCAGAGTCCAGCGTGATAAGCAGTGAATCGTCCACAAAAACCGGTGCGCCACACCGCAATGCAATCGCGATGCTGTCGGAGGGGCGCGCATCCAGTTCAATCAATCCGGACGGCGATTCAATGATCATTTCCGCAAAGTAAGTGCTGGATATAATGCGGCTTATGTTTACACGACGCAGTCGCGCATCGAGGGATTCAAGGAGGATGCGAAAAAGATCGTGCGTAAGCGGTCGCTCAATGGATATCCCTTTAAGGCGCATGGCGATCGCGCTGGCCTCGGCTGGCCCGATCCAGATGGGGAGGAATCCATCGCCTCCCCGTTCGCGCAAAACAACCACGAACGACTGGGTCGAACTGTCCAGCCCCAGTCGTTCCACAGTTACTTCAACCATGACGCAACGCCCTCCCTTCTCCCTTTTCGCATGGGACCCAGGTATCGGCGCTGGCTGCGGACTCAGCCTCTTACTGCTCTCTTAAGCTCCGATACGCGATCCGTACGCTCCCATGGGAAGTATGTCACAGCACCACGCCCGCGTCCAACTGTCCGCGGTGCCCTTCCAAAGTGTCCGTACGCAGCCGTAAGCCTGTAAATGGGCTTTCTGAGGTTGAGGTCACGCGTGATCCCGCGTGGTGTAAGATCAAACACATCGCGCACAGCATTCTCAATATCGCGATCCGGGACTGCTCCTGTGCCGAAGGTCTGTACGTAAATCGAGACGGGCTCTGCGACACCAATGGCGTATGCGACCTGCACCTCGCAACGCCTGGCAAGGCCGGCGGCCACGATATTCTTTGCTACCCAGCGGGCAGCATACGACGCAGAACGATCCACCTTGGACGGGTCCTTGCCACTGAAAGCACCGCCGCCGTGCCGCCCCATTCCACCGTAGGTATCGACAATGATCTTCCGTCCGGTAAGGCCCGCATCGCCGAGAGGTCCTCCAACAACAAAACGGCCGGTGGGGTTGATGTGGATCTTCATTCGCTTGGCGCGCAGCTCCTCGGGGATCACTGCATCGATGATCTCATCCCGTACGGCACGCCTGATCGCGGTGTTCGATACGTTGTCATCGTGCTGCGTTGATATCACCACAGTGTGCACGGCAACCGGTTCGTTGTTCTCATAAACCACGCTCACCTGCGCCTTGCCATCAGGGCGGAGCCATGGCAGTGTGCCGTCCTTCCTGCGCAGTGCCAGAGTGTGCGTCAGACGGTGAGCCAAAAGGATCGGAAGCGGCATGTATTCAGGTGTCTCATCGGTAGCGTACCCGAACATCATCCCCTGATCACCTGCACCACCGGTATCAACACCCTGCTTGATGTCCTCAGACTGCTTGTCGATGGTGCTTATAACAGCACAGGTGTTGCTGTCGAAACCAAAGGTGGCGTCGTTATAACCGATCTCTTCGACAGTCGCCCTGACAATATCCGGGAGCGAAACGTATGCCCGGGTGGTAATCTCTCCGGCAATCATGGCCAGCCCTGTCGTAACCAGTGTCTCGCAAGCAACGCGCGCCGCGGGGTCCTCGCTCAGGATGGCGTCAAGCACTGCGTCCGAGATCTGGTCGGCGATTTTATCAGGGTGCCCCTCGGTAACGGACTCCGAGGTAAAGAGGTGACGATCGGTCAAGATGAAATCCTGTCAGTGTGAATAAGGAATACAGCGGATGAGACTAGCAGACTAATAAAGTGCAGGCAAGTCACCTGCTGTTGATTCCGCGCCATCAAGCTCGGCGCGGAGCTTGCGCCGCAAAATCACTTCAGATTCACGGGCTGTAGCTGCGGACATGGCTTCCTGCGCGGCAGCCTGCGCACTTTCCAACCGGACCCCGCGCACTACACGCTTCACGTCCGGAATGGCCCTTGGCGAAACTGAGAAGTTGCGGATCCCGAGCCCCAGCATTGCGAACACAGCGAGCGCATGCGAAGCCATCTCACCACAGACGCCAACATCGATGCCGTGCTCGCTCCCAACCTGCTGCACCTGCGAGATAAGCCGCAGTACAGCCGGATGAAGCGCTGTGAATCTGGGAGCCAGATTGGCATTGCCGCGGTCCACGGCAAGAGAGTATTGCACCAGATCGTTTGTACCGATGCTGAAAAAGTCCACATCGCGCACAAGGGTGTCACAGGCAATGGCAGCAGCCGGAGTTTCGATCATTACTCCCAGTGGTACATCTGCCTGGAATGGCACACCGCGGGCGGTGAGTTCATTCACGGCTTCGGCCATTAGCTGCCGCGTTTCCCGGACTTCATCGACGGTGACAATGAGCGGAAGCATGATGGACAGATCGCCGTGTACTGCTGCGCGCAGAAGAGCACGGAGCTGCACCTTGAACATCTCACCCTGGTCCAGGCACATCCGGATAGCACGCCAGCCCAGGAATGGATTGGCTTCCACGGGAAAGCCACCGATGGGCAACTTGTCGCCGCCGATATCGAAAGTGCGCACAATGACCGGGCGCGAGCCGAATGCATCAAGCACCTTCCTGTACGCGCGATACTGTTCTTCTTCGTCGGGCATCGTGGTACGGCCGACAACAAGAAACTCGGTGCGCATCAGCCCAACACCTTCCGCACCGGACGAGGCTGCATGCTCGGCGTCGTCGGGTACATCCACATTGGCCTTGATGGCTACGCGATGTCCGTCACGTGTAACGGGCTCCGACATTGCCAGTTCGCGCAACAGATCCGCACGACCGGCTTCTTCCTGAATGCGGATCTCGGCGGCACGGACTTCTGACTCAGTTGGTGAGATAAGGAGCATGCCGCGTGTGCCGTCGAGTATGCCGCGTTCACCACCCTGCAGATGACGCACCGCCTGGCGGAGGCCGACCACTGCGGGAATACCGAGCGAACGTGCAAGGATAGCGACATGCGCTGTTGCAGTTCCTGCATCGGTTGCAATCGCCGCGATACAGTTGCGATCCAGCTGAAGTGTCAGTGACGGAGTGAGATCATGTGTTACAAGAATCGCTCCAGCGCCCTGTGGCAGATCGATTGGATCGTGGTCCGGCAGATTGAGGAGTATTGAGAGTACCCTGATCTGCACATCCGTCAGATCACCTACACGTTCGCGCAACATCGGTGCGGTGTGTCGGGCGAAGTTATGGCGCCATTCAAGCATCACGAGATCGAAGGCCTTTTCGGCAGCGATGTTCTGCTGGATCAGCGATTCCACATGGCCCAGCAGTTCGCGATCGTCCAGGATGGAGAGCTGAACGTCAAAGATTGCGGCTTCCTCAGCGCCTGCCTGCTGTTCAGCACGTGAGCGGAGCAATCGCAGGCGTTCACGCGCTTCTTCGAGTGCAGCATTGAGGCGTGCGACTTCCGCATCGCGCGCACTTTCCTCAATGAGGCGATGTTTTACGTCGGGTACTTCCCAGCGGAGAAGATGAACAGGTCCTACGACAATACCGGGTGAGGCCGGAATGCCGCGTAACACTGAGTCCACTAAGTCTCCCCGAACCTTGAGCCGACGAGTTCTGCCAACGCAGCGATAGCTTCTTCTTCGTCGGGACCTGCCGCGCGGATAGTGATGGTAGCGCCAAACTCAGCTGCAAGCATCATGACACCCATGATGCTCTTGCCGTTGACCTCGAGATCATCGCGGCAGATAGTGATGTCACTCCTGAATCGCGCCGCCGCTTTTACAATCTCCGCGGAGGGGCGTGCATGCAGACCGTTTTTGTTGACGATTCGTACCAATCGTTCAGCCATCAGTGTACCACC
>CAZDMG010000121.1:0-6854 GCA_964506655.1 uncultured Gemmatimonadaceae bacterium | reverse complement strand
AATTGCAGTAACGACCGTACAGACGCCGCACTTTCTTGTCCGGTTTGTCGAATGGGTTTACATCAACGGAATTCGCTTCTCCACATCAACGATGGAAATTGACGCCTCCGTTGCAAGGGGTACTGACACAACGATGGTAATGGGTGTGGGCCGGTACGCCGGTTACACCGCGCCGGTTTCGTTGAGCGTATCCGGCGTGCCGCCTGGGGTTGTGGTTACGGTACCACCGATCGATACAGCTGTCCAAACCAGTCAGTTCGATATCGTGGTCTCCGCCACCACCGAGGCTGCGCCCGGCGTTTACACCATCCTCATCACGGGGAATGATGGGCAAAAGAGCTCTGTGGCTACGCTTACACTGACAGTGAAGCTCTGAGGCCCGGACTCTACCGGATGGCGTAACACCGATGAGATTTCCATCAGTGGTCGCAGAATTGACCGGCATCTTGCCAATATAGGCCTTCCCTGCTAGGCTTATAGGCTTGCCAATTTTGGCTTGATAAGTGGCCGATCCGCCGGCCATACAGATCTCATCCGGCGCGGAATCTTTGGTTGGTTTCAGGACCTGGTTTGGAGGCGTGCCTTGCTGCCAGGTTGCCGTGCTACCTGCGATGCATCCGGATGAAAAACAGTATAGGGGTCCAGCCGGCCGGTAAATACCGGTGCGGGAGGCTCCGATGGCGCGAGAGCGCCAGGGTGAATCGTGAAAGTTCGCAGCAGCGTCAAGCCGATTTGCGAGCACTGCAAGGTCGTTAAGCGACAGGGCGTGACTCGCGTCATCTGCAAGCGCAATCCCAAGCACAAGCAGCGTCAGGGCTGAGGGAGCAATAGCAGATGGCACGTATCGCAGGTGTTGATCTCCCTCGTGACAAAAAGGTTGAGATCGGCCTAACCTATATTTTCGGGATCGGTCGCCGTACGGCGCTCCGCATTCTCGACGCGTCGGGTGTTTCGCGCGATCAGCGTGTCCGCGATCTGAGTGATGCGGATACCAACAAGCTTCGCCAGGAAATCGAGCGGAATCACCGCGTCGAGGGTGCGCTTCGCACCGAAGTGGCGATGAATATCAAACGACTCATGGACATCGGTTCCTATCGCGGCACGCGTCATCGTCGCGGTCTTCCGGTCCGTGGTCAGCGCACGCACACCAACGCACGCACCAAGAAGGGGCCGCGTCGTGCTATCGCCGGTAAGAAGAAGGTGACCAAGTAATGGCAGTCGCCAAGAAATCCAAAAAGGTGGTTGATTCCGAAGGAATGGTGCACGTCAACGCCACCTTCAACAACACCATCATCACGATCACCGATCTGCACGGCAATGCTGTGTCGTGGGGATCTGCCGGCAAGGCTGGCTTCAAGGGCTCCAAGAAGTCCACTCCGTTTGCTGCTACGGTAGCGAGTGAGCAGTGCGCCCGTGAAGCGATGTCGGCTGGTATGCGTCGTGTGCATGTAAGAGTCCAGGGGCCGGGTTCAGGGCGTGAGTCAGCCATTCAGGCGCTCGCTGCTGCCGGTCTCCAGGTAAAATCAATCCGCGACGTTACGCCGATTCCGCACAACGGCTGCCGTCCGCCCAAGCGCAGGAGGGTCTGAGCATGTCACGTTACACAGGTCCCAGCTGCCGTCAGTGCCGCCGCGAAGGACAGAAGCTGTTCCTCAAGGGCACCAAGTGCTTCACTGAGAAGTGCCCGTTTGAGCGTCGTCCGTTTGCTCCCGGGCAGCACGGACAGGCTACAGCGCGGCGCAAGAAGATGTCCGAGTACGCCCGTCAGCTACGCGAAAAGCAGAAGATCAAGCGCATCTACGGCGTCAGCGAGCGTCAGTTCCGGAACACCTTTGAGCGCGTCTCAACGAGCCCGGGAATTGTCGGTCACAACCTTCTCGCAGCACTTGAAACGCGTCTCGATAACGTGGTGTACCGCATGGGCTTCGCTCCAAGCCGCAAGGCCGCGCGTCAGCTCATCCGCCACCGCCACATTGAAGTCCGCGGCGCCCTGGTTGACATTCCGTCGTATCAGGTCCGCCCGGGCGAAGAAGTGCGCGTCAAGCAGGCTTCACGTGAGCTCGCTGTAGTGATCTCAGCGCTGGAACAGGCCGCTCGCGGCACCACGCCATCCTGGATCGCTGTCGATAAGGACACCTTCTCGGGTCGCATCCTTGAGAAGCCGCAGCGCACGGCTATCCCGCTCGCTGCACAGGAGCAGCTGGTTGTTGAGCTCTACTCGAAGTAATCGCTTAACCCGGTTTCTCCTCCAACGTTTGGAAGTAACAGTTTTGCAGTAAACAATCCCGCTTTCCGGCAGTCCGCTGCCGGAAAGCGGGACAAATCAAGGCCTTTGGCAGGCGTAATCAGGCAGATAGCTCATCCAACACTGTCTCCTGTTCACCTCTGCTGAAGACCGGTCGGGACCCGAACTCCCATACGGATCTGCCGCGCGTCGGGGCGGGGCAGGGCGTCGCCGGATCGCTATTTCCGGTGTGACCAACAGAGGATTAAACACTTATGGCAACGATAGACCTTTCAGGACTTGTACGGCCGCAGCTGGTGGAGTTTACCCGCCGCGACGACAGCCCAAATATCGCTGAGTTCCGTCTTCAGCCTCTTGAGCGCGGCTTTGGCCACACGCTTGGCAATGCCATGCGTCGTATGCTGATGTCGTCACTCCGGGGGTCCGCTGTGTACGCTTTCCGTATCGACGGGGTCGTGCACGAACACCAGACCATCCCGGGCGTTGTCCAGGACGTCCATCAGATCATTGGTAACCTGAAGACGCTCACGCTTGCTCTTCCTGACGACGTGGAGCAGTCTGTTCTCCGCATCTCGAAGAGCGGGCCCGCTACTGTAACGGCTGCCGATATCGAAATCTCTGGTGGCGTTCAGATTATCGATCCGTCGCACCAGATCCTCACCATCACGACGGAGCGCGATCTGACGATTGAGCTCTACGTGAACAAAGGGCGCGGGTATGTCGAAAGCGACCAGCACGTCAATACCGGTAGCCTTTCGGTGGACGTCGTACACATCGATGCCATCTACAACCCGGTCCGCCGCGCCAACTTTACCGTCACTGAGACCCGCGTTGGTCAGCGTACCGACTACGACAGTCTCACTCTGACCGTCGAAACCAATGGCACTATTTCGCCGGAAGAAGCTGTGAGCTACGCTGCTGCGCTCGCGCAGACGCACTTCCAGTACTTCGTTGGCTTCGGGTCATCGGCTTCTGTGCAGGCGGGTGGCCTGGACGGCGCCAACAGCGATGCGATCCGCCTTGCGGATCTCCTTCGCACACCGATCGACCATCTGGAACTGACGGTCCGCTCGGTCAACTCACTCAAGAACTACAATATCCGGACACTCGGCGATCTGGTACGCCAGACTGAGTCACAGATCCTGCAGGTCAGAAACTTCGGCAAGAAGTCGCTGCAGGAGATCGCTGAACTGCTGGAAAGGCAAGGGCTCAACTTCGGCATGCGGTACGAGGAGAATGCGGAAGGAGTCCGTATCCTCGATCAGGGCACTCCGCCCAGTCGTGCTGCCGAGAATGCTCCAGACGACACAGTCGAAGACGAACCAGGGCAATAAGCATGCGTCATCGTAAGGCAAACCGACAGCTCCGGAGGACGAGCGAGCAGCGTCTCGCACTTCTCCGCAACCTCGCAACTTCTCTTATCGAAGAGGGTGCGATAGAAACGACCGAGGCAAAGGCCAAAGAGCTGCGCCCGTTCGTTGAGAAGCTCATTACCAAGGCCCGCACTGGCACCCTGCACTCGCGCAGGCTGGCAGGGCGGCACATCCACAAGCGTGAAGCGGCAGACAAGCTCTTTCAGGAGCTGGGTCCGAAGTTCGCAACACGCCCGGGTGGCTACACGCGCATTCTCAAGACCGGTCACCGCAAAGGTGACGGTGCTGAGATGGCGCGCATCGAACTCATTCTCAGCTGAGGCAACGATCATGGCTATCGCTCGCAACCGTTGCTACTCCTGCGATAAGGGCGTTGCCTTCGGCAACAACGTATCGCACGCGAACAACAAGACCCGTCGCACCTGGAAGCCCAATCTTCAGGTGGTGCGCGTTGAGGCAGACGGACGAATCATCAAAGTGAAGGTGTGCACTCGCTGCCTTGCCGCTGGCAAGGTGAAGCGTGCTCCGCGCGGCCGTACAGCCGCCGTCTGATCCGTAATGGCTGACCGCGCTTTTTTATCAGGCGCGGCAGCTCTGTCCCTGAAAGGGAGAAGGTGGAAGGGGGAACCTTTGCGCGTGGCAGGAAGAAAGCTTCCATGCCGGAAGCAGGTTCCCTCTTTTCGTTTTTTCAGCTACACTCTCCGCTGTCTCCATTAACTCTGTCACCGCATCGCGTTTGCAAAGGCACCCGGTGTGGTGAGGCTAATCAATAGTCCAATCCAGTGAAAACAGCTTTGATCACCGGTGTCACCGGACAGGATGGTTCATACCTCGCCGAGTTGCTGTTGGGCAAGGGATACCGGGTTGTTGGTGTTGTACGCCGTTCGTCCACTACGCCGTATGAACGGATAGCACACCTTATCAACCGCATCGAGCTGGTCTCGGCAGACTTGCTGGACCAGACGTCACTTACCGATGTGGTGGCGGAGACTGAACCGGATGAGATCTACAATCTGGCCGCGCAGAGCTTTGTTCAGACATCGTGGAGCCAGCCGGTACTGACAGGTGAATTCACGGCGCTGGGAGTTACAAGAGTGCTGGAAGCGATGCGCAAGGCTGCACCGCGTGCCCGTTTCTATCAGGCCAGTTCCAGCGAGCAGTTCGGGAAGGTAGTGGAGACACCGCAGAGGGAATCCACGCCGTTCTATCCGCGGTCACCTTATGGTGTGGCCAAAGTCTATGGTCACTGGATCACGGTTAATTACCGCGAAAGCTTCAATCTTTATGCGGTAAGCGGGATCCTGTTCAACCACGAGTCGCCACGCCGTGGGTTGGAGTTTGTTACGCGCAAGATTTCGGACGGCGTGGCGCGTATCAGGATGGGGCTTCAGAACGAACTCCGGTTGGGGAATCTGGATGCGAGGCGCGACTGGGGGTTTGCAGGCGACTACGTGGATGCCATGTGGCGGATGCTGCAGCAGGATACGCCGGATGATTATGTGATCGGCACTGGTGCGACTCACTCTGTACGTGAGTTCTGTGAGGCTGCTTTTGGTGCAGCCGATCTCGACTACCGCGAATATGTTGTGCAGGACGAGCGTTTCTTCCGCCCCGCTGAGGTGGATCTTCTTGTCGCTGACCCGTCACGTGCTCATAAGGAGCTGGGCTGGAAACCCGCTGTGGATTTCCAGGCGCTTGTGCAGATGATGGTACTGGCAGACCTGGAACGGTACCAGCACTCAAAGTGAAACGGGCGCTGATCACGGGTGCAGCAGGGTTCGTCGGCCGCTGGATGTCAGCAGCTCTTGCCGACAGGGGTTACTCCGTAACGGGGCTGGCAACAGAGCTCCCCGCAATCAATTCCGGCAGTGTGGGAATGGTGCGTGGTGCACCGGCATTCCCCGGTATGCACTGGATGATTGGAGATATGCGGGATGCTTCACATGTGCATGCGGCCGTAACAGCATCGGTGCCGCATCTGGTGGTGCATCTGGCGGCCATTTCACATGTAGGAACAGCGGCAGCTGACCCGGAAACAGCATGGGATGTCAATGTGACAGCAACCGCGCGACTATTTCGTGAATTGGCTGAGTTGCGTGCGGGCAAGCAGGCTGAGAGTGGCTACAACCCACGTGTTCTGATTGTGGGGAGTGCTGAGCAGTACGGGAGGCACGATGAAGCGGAACCATTGACGGAGGCGGCTGCACTCAGGCCGCTTACGGTATATGCTGCTACCAAGTGCGCGCAGGAGCTGCTTGCACTTCAGCAGTGGCGATCGACCGGGGTGGAAGTGATAGCAGCGCGGAGTTTTAATCACAGCGGCCCTGGGCAGGAGCCACGCTTCCTTGTCCCCGCGCTGGTGGCAAGGGCTCTGGAACTCCGCAAGTCAGGTGGCAACGAACTCCGGCTCGGCAACCTTTCGCCTGTCCGTGATTTCCTGCATGTGGCGGACGTTGTCGCCGCGTATATTTCTCTCTGCGAACTGGGGACACCGGGTGAGGTTTACAATGTGTCGGGCGGTCGGGGATATTCTGTGCAGAGTATTGCACAACAGATCCTTGATCGCGTCGGTGTAAAGGCCCGCCTGAGTGAGGATCCTGAGTTTGTCCGGCCAGTGGAAGTACCGTCCCTGGTTGGTAATTCCGAAAAGCTGCAGCGTGCCACAGGGTGGCAAGCGCAGAGAAGTTTTGACGTACTCATCGACGATTTGATACATGCCGCGACGCAATGACCTGCACCGCATCCTTGTCATCGGCTCCGGGCCGATAGTCATCGGGCAGGCTGCTGAATTTGATTACTCCGGAACGCAGGCAACAAAGGCGCTGCGCGAGGAAGGATACGAGGTAATTCTCGTTAATTCGAATCCGGCAACGATTATGACCGACCCGGAATTCGCAGACCGGACGTATATCGAACCGGTCACTCCGGAATTCGTAGCCCGGATCATTGAGCGTGAGAAGCCGGATGCACTGCTCCCCACAATGGGTGGTCAGACCGGACTCAACGTTTCTCTCGCCTTATATGACAGCGGTGTGCTGGATGCCAACGGTGTTGAGCTTATCGGTGCGAACGCACGGGCAATACGTGTGGCTGAAGATCGCAGGCTCTTCGCTGAAGCGATGGAAAAGATAGGGCTTAAGTGTCCGTTCGGGCGCACGGTCACATCGCTTGAAGAGGCGCTGAGTGCTGTCGAGGAAAGCGGCTTTCCGGCGATTATAAGGCCTTCGTTTACGCTG
>CAZDMG010000120.1:0-7021 GCA_964506655.1 uncultured Gemmatimonadaceae bacterium | reverse complement strand
GATCTGCACTGTCGGTGACGCGCGCAGCCCCATCTTCGCTTCCTTCTTCCCGATGTGAAAACCCGGCAGGTCGGGAGTAAGAATGAATGCGGAAATACCTTTTGTGCCGCGGCGATCGTCTGGTGAATCCGTGCGTGCCATGCACAAAATCACATCGGCTTCGTTGCCATGCGACACCCACGCCTTGGTTCCGGTAAGGAGCCAGTCGTCGCCGTCGCGCACGCCCTGACAGCGGAGAGACGCCGCATCCGAGCCGGCTTCAGCTTCAGAAAGAGCGAAGGCGCCCAGCAGTTCGCCGCGCGCCATTGGTTTAAGAAACCGCTCCTTCTGATCTGCATTCCCATACTGCAGCAGCATCTGCGATGGAAGCGAGTTGTGAACACTCAGCAGCACCGCTGCCGCAGCATCCACAACTGCTATCTCTTCAATTGCAAGGAGATAGCTGTTGGCATCCAGCCCGAGTCCGTCATACTCTTCGGGTGTAAGCATCCCCATAAAGCCGAGTTCTGCAAACTGCCGGACCATATCCCGGTCGAATCGGCTCTCCCTGTCGCGCGCAGCTGCAAGCGGTGCAAGTTCCCGTTCCGCAAATGAGCGCGCAAGAGATTGTATTTCCTGCTGCGTTTCGTTGAGGGACAACAGTGACATGATCCGATCAGTAGCCGTAGAACCCGCGTCCGCTCTTGCGGCCGAGCCAGCCAGCGGCGACGTACTTGCGAAGCAACGGGCACGGGCGGTACTTGGTGTCGCCCATCCCTTCGTGAATGACTTCCATGATTGCCAGACAGGTATCCAGCCCGATCAGATCTGCCAGTGCCAGAGGCCCCATCGGATGATTCATTCCAAGCTTCATCACTGTATCTATGGACTCAGGTGTCCCCACCCCTTCCATAACGCAGTAGATGGCCTCGTTGATCATCGGCATAAGGATCCGGTTGGCCGCGAAGCCAGGGTAGTCACTCACTTCAACCGGTGTCTTGCCCAGCGATGATGCCAGCTGCATAACCGCGTTGGTTGTGCTGTCTGTTGTGGCCAGCCCGCGGATTACCTCCACCAGCTTCATGACAGGTACCGGATTCATGAAGTGCATCCCGATCACCTGCTCCGGGCGGCGCGTCCGTGATGCTATCTCGGTGATTGAAATGGAACTCGTGTTGGTCGCCAGAATGGCTCCATCAGGTGCAAGTCGGTCCACATCCTCAAAAATCCTGAACTTGAGTTCGGATTTTTCTGTGGCGGCCTCAATTACAACCGAAGCGTCTGCCACATGATCGAGTGACAGCGCGGTATTCACACGGGAAAGTGCAACATTCGCGTCTTCGCCACTCAATGTCCCTTTCCGCACCTGACGGTCGAGATTCTTTGCAATCGTATCGCGTCCACGCTGAAGCGCTTCAGCGCTCACATCTATCATCGTTACATCATGTCCCGACTGCGCAAAGACATGCGCAATGCCGTTCCCCATTTGTCCAGCACCGATCACCGCAATGCGGGCCTTCCCATCCGACATCTGTCAGCTCCGTTCCGTTTGTGAACCACCATATTCCGGCACAACAGCAACCTCTTGAGCCGCGGAAACCCCGGGCTCTCGCCACATAGACCGCCCTGCAACCGATAGCGCAGCAAAGAGCAGCACTCCTGCTACAGCTCCACCTTCAGGACCCCAGACACCACCTGTGATCCACGCCGGACCACTGACTACCGCCCTGTAACCCGGCATCTCAAAGGAAACACCACTTACAGGAACATGCAGGACTGCTGCCATCACCCAGTTCCACGCCAGATGCGCTAACCACGCCGCCGGCAACCCCAGACTGAGGCGCACAAGCCCAAGACAACCGCCGGCCAGCATTACAACAACTGTGCTCAGCACCCCAGCGCCGGGGTTGGTAACGTGCACAAGCCCAAACACCAGACTCGTGGACACAAGAGCAAGGAGGTCGTTTCCGGCGTCCGCGGCCACTGACCAAAGGTAGCCACGGAACACCAATTCCTCCCACAATGCCGCCGGTGCCAGCATCCAAAGCAGGCTCACCGAGACCGAAACCCATTCCCGGATCGGGCTACCGCTCGCCGCGGTTAGTTGAGTTATCTCAAAACTAAGATAATTAAAGACGTACAGCAGTGATACGGTTGCAACAATAGCTGCACTCCCCAGCGCCCAACCAGAGAACAGCAACCTGAAGCGCCACATACCCTGCCCCGCTGCAATGGCGTTCCAGCTGCGCCCTTCGACTCCGATCAGCATGATGGTCACAGCGGCAGCAGTCGCACCAAGTGCAACCCACGTAGTCAAAAGCGGCTGCCCCAAAGCCCTCTCCGGTGCCGCTCTGAACCATGCCTCTGCCGCGCCAAGCACAGCCTGCGCACCGAACGCGACAAGGAGTCCGAAGCCAATCAAACGCCATGGCGCGCGAAGTATCCCCCTGTCGCTGTACACTGCCTCCCGGATCCGATGATTTCCGCGCAACCAACTCCCCGGGCTCTGCATATGGACGCTACCCGTCCCGCTCCACTGCAAGCGCTACGGCATCACCGCCGCCAAGGCAAAGCGTCGCCAACCCCTTTCGCCCGCCACGGTCTATCAGCGCGTGCAGCAGCGTCACCAGAACACGTGCACCGCTTGCGCCAAGTGGATGACCAAGCGCTATCGCTCCGCCATTCACATTCACACGCGACCTGTCCCACCCCAGACCATCCGCGTCCGCAATCGACTGCGATGCAAAGGCTTCGTTGGCTTCAATAAGATCGTAATCGCCAATCGTGGTCCCCTCCAGCTTCATCAGATTCCTTACCGCTCTGATCGGAGCAAAGAACAACTCCTGCGGATCCACGGCACCGGTTGCATACGCTGAAATGCGCGCCATAACCGGCAGCCCGTGCTCCTGTGCATAAGCCAGCGAAGTCACTACCACAGCAGCTGCACCATCATTCAATGTCGAAGCATTACCCGCGGTAACCGTGAGGTTGCTGTTGTCTGCGCCAGCGGCACTGTCCGGAAATGCAGGACGCAATTTTGCCAGTGTTTCAGCAGTTGTATCAGCGCGCGGACCTTCGTCGCTGTTCACGACCGTAACGCCCTTACGACCTGCTATTTCCACCGGCACGATCTCGGCAGTGAACTTGCCGTTCTGCTGTGCCAGCACAGCGCGTCTCTGCGACTCAGCTGCAAACTCATCCTGCTGCTGCCTCGTTATACCGGCCTTGGTTGCGGTATACTCGGCGTGACGCCCCATATGCACATTGCAACTGCCGCACTCAAGACCATCCTTGATCATGCCGTCCACCATCGTCTGGTCGCCCAGCTTCACACCACTGCGCATACCGGTGACGTAGTAAGGTGCGTTGGACATGGATTCCATTCCGCCGGCAATAACCACGCTGTTATCGCCTGCCTTGATGGACTGCGCTGCGAGCATCACTGCTTTAAGCCCCGAGCCGCACACTTTGTTGATCGTTACCGCCGACACCGACGCCGGTAAACCGGCCTGAAGCATCGCCAGCCGCGCAGGTGCCTGCCCCGTGCCGCCCTGCAGCACCTGACCCATGATCACTTCATTCACATCGCCTGGCGACACGCGCGACCTCTCGAGCGCAGCACGTATAGCAATTGCACCCAGCGCAGGCGCGGAAAGTGACGAAAGCCCACCCAGAAAACGACCAATCGGGGTGCGCGCTGCGGCTACAATTACCGGGGTTCTGGAAGCATCTGACATATTATCTATCCTTGGAAGACTCGCCCGCTGCTGTTACCTGAACCGGTTTAACCGGAACCCCTTCCACCGGGCGCGTCGCTGATTGCAGAGGTGTATCTTGCGAGGTGTATCTTGCGAACAGGACGCCACGAGGCGCCATCCTTCAAAGTTAACCAGATCAGCCCCGAGACGCACATGTTCAACGCCCTTCGTGTTCTCATTGCCGACAGCCTGCCGGAAGTCCCGGAACTGGCCGAACCAATCACTCCTCTCGACGTCCGGGTTGCCGCCTGCGCAATCATGATCAAAGTCGCCTTTGCCGACGGTCACTTCACTGAAGACGAACGGAAGCGCATTTCTGACTCCCTTGTGAAGCATTTCGGCGTGGATGCCCGCGGCGCGGAGGAAATCATGTCCGCTGCCAGTCGCCGCATGAAGGACTTCCCCGACGACGTGGGGTTCACTTCGCAGCTGGTCGCCGAATACGACCGCGATCAGCGAATTACACTGGCAGGCGTTCTGCGCGAGGTGGCTTCAGCAGACGGATGGCTGAGCGGGAACGAGGATTTCGTTCTGAATAAGTTCGGAGAGTGGCTCGGGTTGCCGCGCTCCGCCTTCACTCCGTGATACTTCCAGACTAGGCGTCGTACCCGACGACCAGGTTCCGACCGGAAGCCTGCGCGCGCTCGACTGCTGCGGCCGCGTGCGTCAACAACTGTTCCGCACTCGGGTTCTCGTCACCCAGTTCAGCAACTCCAACGCTGAGCGAACCGCGCACCGCCGCCAGATCGCCAGAAAACACGTGCTTGTGGAGTCGCTCCCGTATGCGCTCTGCAAGCACCAGCCCGCCCGAAAGCTCCGTGCTCGGCAACAACACGGCAAAAGCAGCACCGCCTACGCGCCCCACAAAGTCCGTGTTGCGCGACTGATGCCGGCACGCAGACGCCACTGCGCGGAAGTATTCATCCACGAATGCACTGCCATGTGCCTCTGAAAGGTCAGCCAGATTATCCGGGTCCGCCAGCACTATTGTAAGCGGCTGGCCGTAACGTCTGGCGCGCGCCACTTCCAGCATCGCCAGATCCAGAAAAGCGCGCTGCGACATGACACCAGTCAGGTAGTCTGTCGCACTTGATGCATCGTCCCTGAGTGCGCTTTCAAGACGCATCCGGTCGGACAGGTCGCGGATGACCACCGAATAACCAACGGTTTCGCCGTGTCCATCGCGGAGTGCAGTAACAACTGTGGAGGCGTGAAAAAGCGTACCATCCATGCGGCGGCGCTGTCCCTCTTCAACACACCAGCCATTGCGCGATGCCAGCTCAAGGACTTCGCTTACATGACCGTCCGCATCGCTCCCCGGGAATAGAACCGAAAGCGAACTCGTCGTCGCAGCATCGACAGTGTACTGCAACAGACGAGCGGCGGACTCACTCCAGCTGGCTATCTGTCCATCCGTGGAGACGGTAAAAACCGCGTGATCCTGGAGCGCGTTCTCGACTGCATGCAACTGCTGTCTGAACATCGTTACTGCTGTGCGTGCCGCAGCCAGATCTGATGCATCGGAGGCAATGACAACAAACCGTTCCGGTGTAGTGCGTAACAGCGAAACCACAACACCGCGGCTGTCGCCTGCTGTCAGTACTTCCAGATGTTCAACGACCACACCGCGTGGTGCACTGAATGACCGGGCCCGCATTGCCAGGTCAGGCGCGACCTCAGCAAGCGTAACCCAGAGATTTTCGAGTGTCCCCGTTGGTGAGAGCGGGCCGAGCAGCGACCGCGCTGCAAGATTGGCAACTTCCACCCGACCGTCATCGCCGACCTCGGCAAGACCTACTGGTGAAAGTACAAACAGATCAAGCAGCGCTTCCGGTGTCACTCGGCTTACTCCTCTTCCTGTCTTGTGGTTTGAGCGCCCGCGGCCGACGGCACCAGGGCCCGGGAACGGATTTCACTCAGCATGCGCTCAATGAACTCGTCTGCCGGTATGATCTCCTGCTTCTTCCCTGTGCCACGCACACGAAGCGCGACAGTGTTGTTCTCCATCTCACGACGACCCACCACACACATGTACGGTATCCGGGCTACTTCACCTTCGCGCACCCTGTAGTTCAGCGTTTCGTTGCGCGCGTCGAGATGCGCCCTGATTCCCTGGCTGCGCATACTCTTTACAAGCACTTCGCAGTGTGCACGGAAGTCGTCGGCGATCGGAATGACACGCACCTGCTCGGGGGCCAGCCACACAGGGAACGCTCCCGCAAAGTGCTCAATCAGAATCGCGATAAAGCGTTCAAAGGAACCACTTACAGCCCGATGAATGACAACAGGTCGGTGCGCTGCATTGTCTTCACCCGTGTATTCCAGATCGAATCGTTCCGGCGCGTTGTAATCCAGCTGGATTGTGCCCAGTTGCCATGCGCGCCCGATGGAGTCGGTCACATCAAAGTCGATCTTCGGACCATAGAAAGCGCCGTCTCCTTCCTTGAGTTCGTAAGGACGTCCTGTGGCTTTGAGTGCGGCCAGCAGCGCTCCCTCTGCCCGGTCCCACAGTTCATCGGAACCGATGCGCTGCTCCGGGCGTGTAGCGAACTTGAGGCGCGCCTCCAGTCCGAAGGTGTCGTAGTACGACAGAATGAAGCCCATAAGAAACTGCACTTCATCGGCGATCTGATCTTCACGCAGGTAGATGTGGCAATCGTCCTGCGCGAACTGTCTTACGCGTGTAAGCCCGCTCAGCGCGCCCGAAAGTTCATTGCGGTGCAGTACATCGAACGTGACATAGCGCAGCGGAAGCTCCCTGTACGAGTGCTTGTTCGATGCATACAGCAGATGATGCGACGGGCAATTCATCGGCTTGAGCGACATATCATGCTCGCCTGTTTCGTTGTCGAGCACGAGGAACATATTCTCGCGGTACTTGCCCCAGTGTCCGGAGGTCTCCCACAGCTTCTTGTTATAGAGAAGCGGAGTCTTG
Source organism: uncultured Gemmatimonadaceae bacterium (assembly GCA_964506655.1). GTDB lineage: Bacteria > Gemmatimonadota > Gemmatimonadetes > Gemmatimonadales > Gemmatimonadaceae > Gemmatimonas. The sequence continues at coordinate 349 of CAZDMG010000120.1, read as the reverse complement.
ATCTCCACGAAATCATCGCGCTGACGTTCGCGGACGAACGCTTCTACTGTGTTGTACAACTGTGTTCCGCGGGGCGTCCAGAAGACACCGCCCGGTGCTTCCGGAAAGAGCTGAAACAGCTCCAGTGACTTGCCGAGTACCCGGTGGTCCCGTTTTTTCGCCTCTTCGATGCGGTGCAGATGCGCATCCAGTTCTTCCTTGCGGAAGAATGCTGTGGCGTAGATGCGCTGCAGCATCTGCCGCTTTTCATCCCCGCGCCAGTAAGCCCCGGCAGTTGTGAGCAGCCGGAAGTGCTTCAGGTAAGAGGTATCGGGTACGTGCGGCCCGCGACAGAGGTCGATAAACGGGC
>CAZDMG010000119.1:0-7030 GCA_964506655.1 uncultured Gemmatimonadaceae bacterium | reverse complement strand
GGGAGACCATGCTCGCACTCAGCGCGCTCGAAATCGATGGACTCGTTGAAGTCGATCTCACTGGTACCGTGCTTCCACTCGTCGCTATCGCCAACTGAATACCGACACCATGAACGCGGCGCACCTCTACGTACACGTCCCCTTCTGCAGCAGACGCTGCAGCTACTGCGATTTCGCTATCGCCATTCGACGTAACGTGCCCGTCAACGAATACATCAACGCACTCGCCAGCGAAATCAAAACCCGCTCTCTCAACACACAAACAGCCGAACTCAAAACCATCTACCTGGGTGGCGGCACACCCAGCCGACTCGGCGAATCCGGTATCGCCAGCGTCATGCAGCTGCTCCGCGATACCGCAAACATCGCACCAAGCGCTGAAATCACCATGGAAGCCAACCCGGAAGACATCAGTGAACACTCTGTCGCCGCCTGGGCAAACGCCGGTATAAACAGACTCTCCATCGGTATCCAAAGCTTCAACGACCACGTCCTTGAATGGATGCACCGCGTGCACAACGCCGGTGAAGCACTCAAAGCCGCTGATGTCGCACGATCAGGCGGGATCCCGGCCTTCTCCATCGACCTCATATTCGCACTCCCCGATAGCCTCAACCGAAACTGGGAAAGCGATCTGAAACAGGCCCTTGAACTCAACGCCGATCACATCTCTCTCTACGGACTCACCATCGAACCTGACACACCACTGGGCAGGTGGGCCGCACGTGGCGATGTACACGAGGCCGATGACGAACACTACCAGACACAGTTCCTCATGGCCCACCACATGCTCACAACCGCCGGCTACGAACACTACGAAGTCTCCAACTTTGCCCGCCCCGGGAAACGCGCTGTCCACAATTCCGCATACTGGCAACACGTACCCTACCTGGGCATCGGACCGTCTGCCCACGGCTTCGATGGCACCTCAAGGCGCTGGAACATCCGTCACTACGCCGAATGGGTTGCCGCCACTACCAGCGGAAAGGACCCCGTTGCCGGCCAGGAGCAGCTCACAAAGTCGAACATGGACGCCGAAACGGTGTATCTTGGACTACGCACCACGGATGGTCTGGAACTCGCCAATGATGACGAGCGCACCAGAATCCGGGCGTGGCTGGAGCAGCGCTGGGTTGAAGTCCTTGATACCACCAGCGACGGAGCGCCAAAGCGAATTCGCTGCACTCCCATGGGCTGGCTCCGGCTGGATGCACTGGCGTCCGACTTGACAGCAATCAGAGGCCGTTCATAGCGTTACCCACATGTCACCTGGAAGCGAACTCTCCGAGAGGGAAAGAAGAGTACTGGAAGCTGTAATCCACAGCTACGTGGCCACCGCTGAACCGGCCGGCTCACGCACGCTGTCGCGTCAGTATGGGTTGGGGATCTCGCCAGCTACGATCCGCAATACCATGAGCGACCTGGAAGAAAAAGGCTTCCTTTTCCATCCGCACACTTCCGCCGGACGCATCCCGACTGACCGCGCCTACCGCGTGTACGTGGACTCCCTCATGAGGGTAGATCCCGTAACACACGAGGAAAGACTGAAACTCGAAGCCAGCCTCACAGCCGGTGGCTCAGCCATCGAAGCTATCATCCGATGCGCCGCCCAGTCACTGGGCGTTCTCACCCAGGAGCTGGGTATTGCACTGGGGCCGAGGCTCGATAAAGCCACCTTGAGGCGCATAGAGTTGGTAAGAGTGTCGTCCGATCGGTTACTCATGGTCATTGCACTCGACGGCGATGCCGTGCGCACGATTTTTGTCGAAGTGCCAGGGACCATCGCAGACGAAGCACTCGTGGAAGTCGCAATCGTCCTCAATGAACGACTCGCCGGACTCACACTGGAGTCCGTCCGGAAGTCACTGGGCGAACGGTTGCGCGATGTGGCCGCAGGCCCCGGGGCTACCGAACTCCTCAATATCTTCCTGCAGGAAGGCGATCAGGTCTTTGGTGGCGTCAGAGACCCAGCCGACGGGATCGTTATCGGGCAGACGTCGCTGCTGGCAGACCAGCCGGAATTCGCCAGCGGCGAACGGCTACGCCAGCTGATTCAGTTCACCGATACCCGCCACGAGATAGCTGAGATGCTCGGCCAAAGGGCAGGGAGCAATGGCTTGTCCATCACCATCGGCAACGAACACGGCGACCCCCGGCTTGAGCCGTTCACCGTGGTTACGGCAGAGTACAGTGCAGGGTCTCTTACAGGGGTGATTGGCGTGATTGGGCCCACCCGGATGCCATACGACAAGGTGATCGCCCTGGTTGGGCACACCTCACGCATGGTTTCTGATTTGCTCTGCTGATTAGATTCACCCGCGGACGGGGCTGCCGGCAACAGCCGGAAGTGCCCCTTCTGCGTTCCGCATAACGCTGCGGTTAACACACTGAGAACAACGACATGGCTGATTATTACGCGGTGCTGGGCGTACCGCGCGACGCTTCAGATGACGACATAAAAAAGTCGTATCGCCGCATGGCGATGCAGTTCCACCCAGATAAGAACGGTGGGTCCAAGGAAGCGGAAGAGAAATTCAAGGAAGTAACCGAGGCTTACGACGTCCTGAGAGACCCGCAAAAGCGCGCTGCATACGACCGCTATGGCGAAGCAGGGCTCCGCGGCGGTGGCGCACAGTACCAGCACGTCGATCTCTCGGAGGCGCTCAATATCTTCATGCGCGATTTCGGTGGCTTCGGCGATCTGTTCGGCGGAGGCGGCGGCAGAAGAAGTGCACCACGCACAGGCGCAGATATCAGACTGCCACTCAAACTCACACTCCAGGAAGTCGCAACAGGAGTCGAGAAAACAGTCCTGCTCAAAGTCCTCGATGCCTGCGATCACTGCAATGGCAGTGGCTCCGAACCTGGAACTCAACCGGAAACATGCCCCACCTGCAGTGGTTCAGGTGAAGTGCGCCGCGCACAGCGCTCATTCTTCGGGCAGTTCGTTTCCGTCGCGCCATGCCCAACATGCGCAGGCGAAGGCGTAGTCGTCTCGGCACCGTGTAAGAAATGCCGCGGTGAAGGGCGCACGCGCGCTGAACACACCATCCGTATCAATGTCCCCGCTGGCGTGGCAACAGGTCAGTACATGACCCTCCGCGGAAACGGCAACGTCGGGCCACGCGGTGGCGGACGCGGTGATATCCTCGTCGTCTTCGATGTGGAAGACGACGAACGCTTCGAGCGCGATGGTGAAGATCTGTTCTGCGAATCACTCGTCACCTACCCACAGTTGGTATTCGGCGCTGATATCCGCGTACCCGGAATTACCGGAGACCTCTCGCTCCGCGTGCCACCAGGCACGCAAAGCGGGAAAGTATTTCTGCTGCGCGGACGCGGACTGCCACGTGTGAATGCGAGTGGAGTCGGTGACCTGCATGTGCGGGTTCAACTGTGGACACCACAGGTTGTTGCAGACGACGAAAAGGCACTCATTGAACAACTCGCTACACTGCAGCAGGCTGCGCCTCTGCATCGCGAAAAGAGCATCTGGTCCAGAATGAAAGAAGTGCTCGGTGCCTGAGAACACCGCCACACTGAACGCGGATGGAGACGCACCGCAGCCCGGGCAGTGGACTGCGGTGCGCGCTGTTCCGTCCACGCCCGCACTGCGCGAGGCCGTAAGCAATGCTCTTTTTCAGGCAGGCTCGCAGGGCGTCCAGGAAGACGGCGACACATTCGTTACACACTTCCCGCCTGCCACTGACATGGATGCAGTCGTCACGCTCGTGCGCGCAGCAGACAGCGCAGCAGACGTACAGCTCGCTCCCGTCGAAGACATCGACTGGAGCGAAGCATGGAAACTCCAGCTGCAACCGCAGGAGGTCGGTGAACTGACCATTGTCCCGACATGGCTGGCAAACGGCCGAGACCTGGGGAGAACGATTGTGATTGAGCCTGGGATGGCATTTGGCACTGGTGACCATGCTACGACACGCGGAGTCGTGCGCCTGCTGCCTACGGTTCTGAAAAACGGCGATACCGTTGCAGATCTGGGTGCGGGGAGCGCTGTGCTCTCAATCGCGGCTGCGCTTCTCGGTGCAGCACGGGTCTTTGCCATTGAGCTCGATAGCGATGCCATTCCCGACGCCAGGCTGAACGTGAAAACGAATTGCGTAGCAGACCGGGTTCATGTGCTGGAAGGGGATGCTGCCGTAATCCTGCCGCTCGTAGCACCGGTGAACGTGGTGCTGGCGAACATTGTGTCGTCGGTCCTGTTGGAACTGTTGCCGTTGGTGCGGCACGCTCTGGCGGATGGCGGTAAAGCGATCCTGAGTGGTATTCTCATTGAGGAACGCCAGCAGATGCTCGATGCACTGGCTGGTTCGGGGTGGAAAGTATTGAACGAAGACAGTGAGGATATCTGGTGGTCAGTAGCCGTCGCACCGGCATAGCAGCGGGCGCTCCGACTTTTGTAACGGTCGGCGAATTCCCCGTTGGTACGACCTGTGTGCTGGACGAGCACGCTGCCAGACACATCCGGGTCCTGCGCCTCCAGGCGGGCGCAGAAGTTGGGCTCCGGAATGGTGCAGGAATGGTTGGCCAGGGGCAGCTAGTGCGGATCACCCGCACTCAGGCGTATGTGGAGGTGCTGAAAGTGGAGCAGGTGGCGCCACCGCCGCCCGTGCACCTTCTGCTCCCCGTGGCAGACCGCGACCGCATGCTCTGGCTGGCCGAAAAGGCAGGCGAACTTGGGTGCACCAGCTGGCGGCCTGTTATCTGGCGGAGATCGCGATCTGTATCGCCAAGGGGCGAAGGTCGGACTTTCCAGCTCAAGGTACGGACCCGGATGGAGCAGGCAATGGCGCAGTCGGAGGGCGCCTGGCTACCGGCGCTTTTCCCCGAAGCAAACCTGGAGCGTGCACTGCTGGCGGCACCCGAAGGGGTGCGGTTGGTGCTCGAAGCGGGCGGCGCGCCGCTCACTGATATACCTGCGGTCGCATCGGCAGGTGCACTGGTTATTGCGCTGGGCCCCGAAGGTGGAATCGAAGACGACGAACTCGCCGCACTCACCGAAGCAGGCTTTACAGCGGCCTCTCTGGGGCCCGGTATCCTGCGTTTCGAAACTGCCGGCACGGTGGCGCTGGGGCTCGCCCGGACGCTGCTGGCCGGCAGATCAGCCGTTTAACCGCTATCACCGGGAGATACGAGATGGAGAAGCCAAGCCAGTTGGATGAAAACTGCCTCTTCTGCAGGATCATCAGCGGGGATATTCCTGCCACCATCGTAGCTGAAAGCTATGCTGCAATCGCCTTTCAGGATATCGACCCCAAAGCTCCAACCCATGTTCTGGTTGTGCCACGTCGTCACGTTGCGTCGCTGGATCACGCCAACGACGGCAGCGAGTTGGGTGCTGTACTGCTGCTGGCAGCCGAGGTCGCCCGGGAAGAGGGGCTGACTGATGGTTATCGGGTGGTAATCAACACCGGAATAGACGGCGGCCAGACAGTTTTCCACCTGCACGCTCATGTCATGGGGGGCCGAGCCATGCACTGGCCACCGGGATGATGCACAGATCACGTCAGTGCAAATACCACGACGTTGCCTCTTCTTTCAGCTTCGCGCGCGGAACCTTTAAGAACATCCTGCCGCTCCGAATATTGTGCACATCTAAGTACAACCTTCCCAGGTTCGTTTATGCGTTGGTCACTGCATGTCTTCTGGCGACCAACGCGTCCGCGCAATCCACCAGTGCGCCGGTTCTTCCCGAACTTGTTCGATTGAACAGTTCTGCCATAAAGCCAGAGGAAGGATTCTCTGGCGTGGTGGGAGCGGCATTTCTCCCGAATGGAACGATCGTTGTTGCGGACGCCGGCCGCAAGTCGATACATCGTTTCGACACTTCCGGCAAATATCTGGGATCCACAGGTCGGGAAGGAAAAGGGCCTGGAGAGTTTGACGACCTTCTATCGATGCGCGCCTGTAGCGACGGCACTTTGCTTGCTTTTGATTTTGCGCTCAATCGCATAAGCATGTTCGACATAAAAGGCGCGTATGTTCGTGCCATAACGCCGCCGCGGGGCGAGGGCACTGGCATCATCGTCCAGCGGCATGGTGGCGGTCGGTGTTACGAGCGAACCGCACATACTGGTATTTCGTGCGGGTAGTCGGCCTGCGGACACGTTGAAGGTGTTGTCTGTAGTGCGCAGTGCAACGTCCAATGACTGGCAAAAGGCCGTTCGTGACCGATTGGATCGGGAGCCGATGCAGGAAGTTCGCCAGCGACTGCAGGCGGTGCTTACCGAAGCGAAGTCGCCCAGGAATTTGCCGCTTTTCACTGACTTGTTCGTCGACGGCTTCACCGGAACGGTTTGGGTGAGATCATACAGCCGAGAGAAGTATGCCGAGTGGAGGCGGCTGGGTACTGCACCTCAGGGTTCGGCACGATTCAGCTTGCCGGCAAATGTGGAAGTTTTCGACATCAGCAGGAGCGCACTACTCGGATTGCAACGTAACGATGACGGGACGGAGGAGGTGATCGTGTTTGGCTTCAAACGATAGGGGCTGGGCAGGTCAGACCTATCCGGAGAGTGTGAACGGCCACCGCCCTGGTAGCCGTGCCTCCACGCCTGGCGAGAGGGGCGGCAACAGTTTCCGCGAGAAATCACGAGGACATTCCTATTCGTGCCTGCACATTTGCCTCTGGATATTGACAACGAGGCCGGCCGTGTGTAGATGTTAGGAAGGTGGGATAGGGCTCATTATATAGCGTTTGCAGCATTTTAGCTACCGCCCTCGTTTCCACCCCTTCCGCAAAGTCTCCTTCCTTTTGCACGTGTGCTATGAGCGAGATCCGCGATCCCAGCATGCATCGGAATACGACGACAGCAATGCCGTGTTTTTTGAGATTTCGGCTCCCAGCTCTTGCAGCGTTCGTTGTACGGCTTGCGGTGCGTCTCAAGCGTGCCACCACGGATGGATCAGCACCCGCCACGCGATAAAGCTCAGGGGCCGCTGTGTTTTGTCACTCCCTGCCGTACCTCTGACGGTGGTACTGGACCGACTTGGGCGCGTATCGTATGTTCGT
>CAZDMG010000118.1:0-7085 GCA_964506655.1 uncultured Gemmatimonadaceae bacterium | reverse complement strand
TTCTGTGTATGCGCGACGGAAGTCTTCAACCTGTGGCAGGATGGCGTCTTCCAGCGACGGTGCATAGCCCACGAACGTATCGGTAGCACCGATACGCCTGACCGGTGCATCCAGCCATGCAAAGCAATCGTCGGCGATGCGCGCTGCAATCTCGGCACCGTAACCCCACGAGATCGGGTCCTCGTATGCAACGATAACACGATTCGTTTTCTTCACGCTCTCGTAAACAGCTTCCTGATCCCATGGCTGAAGCGTGCGGAGGTCGATGACTTCCACACTTGGCCCGCCTTCTTCTGCGATCTGGTTTGCTGCCACAAGTGCTCGCTGCACAGTCGCGCCGTATGTAACGACAGTGACGTCGGTGCCTGAGCGCAGTGTCTGTGCCTTGCCGAACGGGATCATGAAGTTGGGGCCCGGATAGCGCCCCTTGTTGTACGTCTGGCGATACAGGTGCTTGTGTTCCAGGAAGATGACCGGATCGTCACCCCGTATTGCTGTGCGAAGCAGACCGTTGGCGTCCAGAGCGCTGCTTGGACACACCACCCGAAGGCCCGGGCAGTGCGTGAAGAGGCTTGCACCACTCTGCGAATGGTAGATGGCGCCACGGATATATCCACCGTAAGTGGTCCGCACGACAACGGGTGACGAGAACATGTTGTTGGAGCGCCAGCGCATTGTTGCGAGCTCGTTACGGAGCTGCATATAGGCCGGCCAGATGTAGTCGAAGAACTGGACTTCAACCACCGGTTTGAAGCCGCGTGTTGCCAGACCGATCGCGCGTCCGATGATATTGGCTTCGGCGAGCGGAGAGTTGTAAACGCGCGAACTTCCGAACTTCTTCTGCAGTCCCCATGTGACCTTGAAGACGCCGCCCTTGCCTTTGACCTGGTCCATGTACTGCTCACGCGAGACGTCGGCGACATCCTGTCCGAAAACAATTATCCGGTCGTCGCGTGCCATCTCGTCCTTGAGGCAGGAGTTGATGAGGTCCACCATGGTTGTGGGTTCACCGGCGAACTGCGGGTCGTCCTCGGTATCGAACGGCTCACCTGTCGGGTCTACATCGGGTGAGTAAACGCCGTAGTAGATGGTGTCGGCACCTGGCTGCGGCTGCGCGAGCGCGTCGTCGGTGGCTTCGAGGAGATCTGCGTCGATTTCATCGCGGATCGCCTGAAGTTCTTCTTCGGTGGCGTGCCCTTCTTTGACGAGAAAGCGCGGGAAGGTCGTGAACGGATCTATGCTTGCTTCTGCGTCGCGCTCTTCCGTAGGGCGATAAAACACTTCGTCGTCCGAGAGGGAGTGCGAATACGGGCGGATTACTTTTGCGTGGACGAGCGCGGGCCCTTTCCGCTCACGCGCATAAGCGACTGCTTTCTGCATCACGTCGTATGAGGCCTGCAGGTTGCAGCCGTCCACTTCCTGGATGTAGAGATCGGGGAAGTTGGCGACGAGCTTCGAGATGGAGCCGCCTGCGGTATTGACTTCAACCGGTACTGAAATGGCGTAGCCGTTGTCTTCCACGAGGTAGACGACGGGGAGCTTGAGGTTGCTCGCGGTGTTGAGCGATTCCCAGAACTCGCCTTCGCTGGTGGTGCCGTCGCCGGTGGTGACCAGAGTGACCTCATCGCCATGGAACTGTTCGTCGGTGATCCCCGACTGGGCTGCCCGGAGCGAGGCTTCAGCGTTGCCGACTGCCTGGAGGAACTGTGTGCCGGTAGGTGACGAAACCGAGACGATGTTGAGTTTCTTGTGTCCCCAGTGGCTGGGCATCTGTCGCCCGCCGGAGTTGGGGTCGATAGCGGCGCCGACAGCGCTGTAGAGCATTTCGGCTGGCGTCATGCCGAGTTGGAGGCAGAGGGCGCGATCGCGATAGTAGGTGAAGAACCAGTCATAACCGGGGCGTAGCGCCATTCCGGCTGCGATTCCTATGACTTCGTGGCCGGCACCTGAGATCTGGAAGAAGATCTTGTTTTGCCGCTTGAGCTGGATCTCTTTGTCGTCGACGCGGCGGGCGGTGTAAATGGTGCGGTATGCATTGACGAGCTGCTCGGAGGAGAGCTGGCCGGCTTTCGTGGCGCTCTTGCGTGTGCGGGACGGTCTTGTCGATGTAGCCATCAGAGTTCTCGGGATAACAGGTTCAACCTGTGAAAGTTAGCCTAACTGGCGATGAGATGCTGCCCCTATGCGGCGTGAACCAGCGGAGGTTGCCTTTAGCGAGGTTGTATTTTGCGAGGGAAACCGGGGTGTCGCGATCAGAGCGATGTGCACTCTTCGATGACATCACCGGTATTGAAGTCGGGGGTGAGGTGGTAGAGAGTGCCTGAGGAGCCTGTGCCGCTCCCTTTAGTCCACCAGACGAGGCTGTCACCGATATAGCGGGCGCCGCTGGCAGAGACTGCGATTGAAAGGTGGTGGGTCTCGTCTTTGTATTCAATTACTGCGGTCTGCGCTTCCGGATTGTAGGCAGCAGCGATGGCGTGTCCGCTTTCGCACTTGTAGTCGTAGTTGAGCCGGATGGAGCTGGCGGCGTCGTTGGCGGCGTCTGTAGCGCTTGCGGAGGACAAGGATGCAGCAGCGGAATCAGCGGCTGAGGCTGCGTTGTCCTGGCCGGAATCGGGTTTATCGCAAGCTGCGCCAAGGAGGCATGCGGCTGCGATAAGTGCGACCGACAGCGAGCTACCGAATGGGTTGCTGAGGGAACTACTCATGGATCCGGTCATTATGGTCACCTCTTAATAGAGTGCAGAGAAGTATGTAAAATAACCTTCCGCGGGCGCTCCCCGCAGGCGAATGTAGTAAAGGGTCATCGGTTCCAGGCTGGCTACAGCGAGTCTGAACAGTTGCGGGATTCCATCCGTAGCCATGGCAGGTGGGCCGTAACGTCGTCGGTAACGTCGTCGGTAACGGCATCGGTCCGGACACATCACGAAGCAAAGCTCAGGTTCAGAATGCAGATACGTCATACCACACTCGTGGGGCTCGCGGCACTGTTGCTGCTCGCGCCAGTCATGTCAGCTCCAGCCAGCGCGCAGAGCGCCGCGGACGTGAAGGTACTCAAGGGTCTTGCGCCCGTTTCCATCCTGGACAAGACGAGAGAGGGGAGGGCCGCGCTGGGCGCCAACCTGGCTGTGACCGGCGGTATACAAACCGGAGACTGGAGGCAACCAACGCTTTATCCATTCGCTGAACAGCAGCAGCAGGCGTTGCGCGACGTGTTTATCAGCGATGGCAATCTGGCGCAGCTTGCAGACGGGCTGGGGACTACACTTGGCAGCGCATACGTTGCCCGGGCGCACTATATCGTACGCGATTCCTTCACCAACATATCGGACAACGTCAGGGATGTAATCGGCTACGCGGTTGCTGCGGCCCGCTCCAATTCCACATCAGGGAAGTATTTCTTCGCCAATGCAACCACCGATGGCAAGAAAGCTGTCTCTGAAGCAGCCAAAGCGATCTACACTGAAAACGGCGGCAAGCCCGATCCCTTCGGCCGCGCCTATCACTTCACAGCCGGCAGTGAGGGAGCGGGGAAGTATGGCAACGCACGCCCCTTCCAGACCGAACCGGTGTTCAGTCATATCATCGGGCGTGACTACTTCGGTACTCCATCGGACAACCACGTTTACAACCGTGGTCCGATCATGAATCTCATAGACAGCCCGTCGTACCCAAGTGGGCACACCACGTATGGCTACATCGGTTCGCTGGTGCTCGCACTGCTGGTGCCCGACAGGTATCCCGAGATGATTGTGCGCGCGGCCGACTACGGCAACAACCGTATCATCGTGGGTGCGCATTATGCGATGGACGTGCTCGGCGGTCGCGTTACGTCGATTTACGCAATGGCGCATCTGCTGGCGAATGATCCTGATTTCGTCGGACAGAAGCACGGGAGTCATCCGGTGATATCGGACTACCGCGCTGCGATCACTGCTGCGCGCGCGGAAGTAGCGAAAGTGCTTGAGCAGGCGTGCGGGAATCCGGTGGCTGTGTGTGCGAGAGAGGATATCGGGCGTTTCAGCGACCCCGCTGCGAATGAAGCGTTCTACGCTTCGACGCAAACATACGGACTGCCGACGGTGTTTCCGAAGCAGTTCTTTGCGGGCGTTGATGTGAACAAGGTGGCACCGGAGGCCGGATACCTGCTTACGGTTGCGTACCCATCGCTGACGCTGGAGGAGGCCAACCGCATACTTACTGTAACGCTTGGTCCGGGTGGTGGTTTCCTGGACGACGGTTCTGAGTTTGGTGTGTATTCGCGGATCAATCTTTATGCAGCAGCCCGCATGGCGCAGCATGAGGCCGCTGTAAAGCGGCGTTGAGCAACAGCAGATGATGAGCTTTCTTGTGCTGATCGGGGCAGTCGATGTCCTGATAAGCCTTGTATACACGACGGTGCTGTTGCGCCGCGGGATCAGAAATGTGCACAGCATTGAATGGCTGGTGCTGTCTTCGTTCATGATACCCGGGTTGCTGCTGGTTTCACCTGCGGTGATCGCGCCTGGGCTGTTTCTGTCTGTTCTGAGAGGTGTGCTGGCGCTGGCAATGCTCGTGGTTGTCGTGCTTGCGGTGCGGGCACTTATCAGGCTCAGGAAGCAGGCAGCGGATATGCATGACAATTCCAGTCGGTGACAATCAGGTTACAGACAGATGACGGTATCAGGAAGCTTTGATGTGCAGGTGGCACCACTGGAATGCGGAGTTACGGGGGGTGATGGAGTTTACCCGGGACGGATGTCCATTACGAAGCGTTACCACGGTGCACTTGACGCAGAGAGCAATGGCGAGATGCTGACCCTGCTTACGCCGGTGAGCAATTCAGCTGGGTATGTAGCGATCGAAGTTGTGCATGGCACGCTGGAAGGGCGGCGCGGAGGTTTTGCGCTTCAGCACTTCGGCACAATGGCACGGGGTGTGGAACGGCTTGTTCTGGAAGTGGTACCGGATTCAGGAACCGGTGAGCTTTCCGGAATCAAAGGTCTTATGGGGATACGGCGGGACAACGGAAAGCACTTCTACGATTTCGAGTACGAGTTGTAGCAGTGGCAGCGATTGCTGTTGCGGCGGCGTCGGTGTTGGCAGTACTGTTGCCTGCGTTGTGGGTGAGCATTGGCCGTTTGAGAGCGCCACGGTTGCCGGTAGTTGAGGCGGAGCGGCCGACTGCTGCCGTTGTCACCATTCTCCTCCCTGTACGCAACGAAGCATCGAACATTGTGGCGTGTCTGGCGTCGCTTGAGGCTCAGACGGTGCCTGTGCGCGTTCTTGTGCTTGACGATGGCTCAACAGATGACACGTTGGCGCTTGCGAGCGCTGTAGCGGGTGCTGTAGCGAGCGGTGTAGCGGAAGCCGACAGTCGGGTGCGTGTACTGCGGGTTCCTTCGCCTCCGGATGGTGTAAGCGGCAAGGTGCATGCGTTGGAGTTCGGGGAGGCGCAATCTGAGTCAGAGTCCGGAGTCGTGCCCGGGTGGATTCTGTCGATCGACGCCGATGCGCGTCTGGCTCCTGAGGCAGTGGGTCGTGCGGTGAGAGCGGCCGAGCTGCACGGGCTATCGGCACTGTCACTGGCAGCGAGGCAGCGTTCAGCTTCGCTTGGTGACGCTCTTCTTACTCCGCTTGTATTTGCGCTCCTGGATGCACTGCTTGGCGACTGGCATGCGGCAGCGCGCGGTGGCGGCGATGCAGTAGCGAACGGTCAGTTCATTCTTGTAGACAGGGCAGCGCTGATTCAGGCAGGTGGATTCAGTGCACTCAGGTCGGCGATGCTGGACGATGTGGCAATGGCGCGGCTTCTGCGGGCGAGTGGGTACCGTACCGGTTTCTGGCGTGCGCGTGAGCATTTGAGTGTGCGGATGTATCACGGTTTTGGTGCGGCTTTTGAAGGGTGGTGCCGCAACCTGGGGCTGTATATCGGCAACCGTGCATGGCTCATTGCTGGTGCAACAACAATCGCGCTCACACCTGTTGTTGCAACACTCATCCTGGTGATTCACGCTGCCGCTACTGGGTCTTCTTACATGCCGGCACTCGTTGCATGGTGCGCTGGCACGACTGCAAGCGTTATTGCGCGCGTCGACTCGGGGTCTTCGCCGTGGGTCGGACTCCTCTATCCGCTCGACGCCATCGCGTTCAGCGCGTGCCTTATAACGGCGTACCGCGACCGGACCAGGGGGAGGAGCCGTAGCTGGCGTGGCCGCCAAGTCCGGCTCGGAGACGGGTAGCGGTTACAGGCAACTGCTACCTGTAACCGCCACTGTACCGTCGCCCGCGGCTCGCAGCCACAAGCCACCGCCATCAGCCGCCGGTCAACCGCCATCAGCCGCCGGTCAACCGCCATCAACCGCCGGTCAACCGCCATCAACCGCCATCAACCGCCATCAACCGCCATCAACCGCCGGTCAGCCCTCGGCCTGCAAACGCTTCGCGACCGCCTCTGCCTGCTCCATTACACGCAGCAGGTTGCCACCCCACAGCTTCTCAATCTCCTGCTCAGTGTAGCCACGCTTTACAAGCTCTATCGTGACGTTGATTGACTCCGGTGCGCAGTTGAAGCCTTCAACTCCGCCACCGCCATCGAAGTCCGAGCTGATACCAACGTGATCGATACCGATCAGCTTCACCGCATAATCGATGTGGTTTACAAAGTCCTGGACGTTGGCGCGGCGGGCCTGTTCAGGGGCAGGGAACTTCTCGTTGACCTCGGCGAGACGGGCATCGAAACGCGAACGCGTCATGGAATCCATCGCTGTAATCGGATTGCCGCCGCGTCCACCACGACCCATGCCGCCCCGACCACCGCGCCCGGCAAGTGCAGCAGAATCAACCGGTGGGTCGCCAATTGAGCAAAGAGCAGAACGCGCCGGCAAAACGTTCTGACCGCCACCTGCGCCAGCACCCATACCGCCACCGCCACGACCCACGAAACCAACCGGCACGTTGAACTCTTCAGCAAGTTCAGCCAGTGCCGCTGTTCGCTCCGCCGATGGACGCGGTGTGCAGTTCACATAGGACGAAAATGCTACGATCTGGACTACCCCACCATTCTCCGTGAGCGCGTGCAGCTCTTCATCGTCGAGATCGCGGGA
>CAZDMG010000117.1:5600-7183 GCA_964506655.1 uncultured Gemmatimonadaceae bacterium | reverse complement strand
CGGCGTCAAGCGGCGCGAGGCGCTGGACAAGGCGCGGGAAATCCTTTGCCGTGTAGCCCCTCCTGTTGATTCAGTTCGCTTTATGATACCGTTTATGATACCGTTTACGGTATCCTGATTCGCTGGCTGGCGTAAGCCTGGGGACTGGCTTGGTGCAATTCGGAAGGTCCTTGCCCATGAGCAGAGTCCACATGACAACATCCTCTCGTATTTCTATTGCTGCGCTGAGTGTATGCTTGCTTGGCGCAACCGCATGCAACGACGTCGTCGAACCGGTTCCTGCTGCGCTTAAATCGCTTCAGGCTGCGGCTTCGTCTGTTGATCTCGCACGCGGGTCTTCAACGTCAGTGCTGTTCGTTATTGAAAGAGACATAGATTTTCAGGGCGGTGTGGCGCTCTCTGTGTCCGGAGTACCGCAGGGAGTGACTGCGACATTCTCACCTGCAACGCTGCTCAGCCCCGATGTGAAATCCTTACTCACTATTGTGGCGCTACCGGGTGCAGCGGCTGGCACGTACACCCTGACTGCATCGGCCGTTCCGGTGGATGTGCCTGCCGGCTTCGACAGGGAAGGCAAATCCCAGAGCGTTGATATCAGCATCACCATTCCGGCTATCGCTGTAACTGTGCAGACAGCGCTGAACCTTGTACAGGGTGAGACTGCAACCGTACCTGTTTCAATCGTTCGAAGTGGCGGTTTCACCGGGCCAGTAACCGTTGCAGTAAATGGTGTGCCAACGGGTGTCACCGGCCCGACAGGTGCTATCGTTATTCCAGCCGGTGAAACACAAGGCGAGCTTTCATTCAACGCCTCGCTGATTGCTGAGCCCGGGAGCAAGGCTGTAACTGTCCGGGCATTCGGTGATAACACAGAAACACGGGAAACAACGATCAACGTGTCAGTTGCGCTGTCCCCAACACCGCTGATCATACTCACCCCCAACCCTGCAGGTATCTTCCTTACCGACAGTGCATCCAGCTACACATCAACTATTACCATAGGGCGGAGTGGTGGCTATGCCGGAACGGTGTCGTTCGCAGCAGTGGATCTGCCACTGGGTGTAACAGCTACTTTCGAGCCGGTTGTCACCGATGGCAACTCCACAACCCTTACTGTCTCAGCTGTACCCGGATTGCCGCGTGGCGTTACCAGTCTGTCGATACGGGCAACTGGTACAGGGATCCCCGTTGTGGACCGTGTATTTCCTGTTGAAGTTCAGCAAGCGCCCGGTCTCAGCTTCGGTATCCTGGACGGCGAGATGACGGTGGCACGCGGCACGACAGGAACGAACACCTACGTTTTCGGTTCGCACGGTGGGCTCTCTGAAGCAATGACGATTTCTGCTACCGGTTTACCAGAAGGCATCACCAGCAGTATTCTGGAAATGGGTGAGCTGAGAGCGGGGTTGAGTGGTGGTGGTGGGTTCACCGTTACAGTTGCAGCGTCTGTAGCATCCGGAGTGTATCCGATTGATCTGAAGCTGCGCACCACAAGCGGCAGTCATCAGGTGACTCGGCGACTTACACTTACGGTGCCCTGACGGTACTCTGACATCAGCTCTATAACACTCCGATTCGGAGCG
>CAZDMG010000117.1:0-5590 GCA_964506655.1 uncultured Gemmatimonadaceae bacterium | reverse complement strand
TTGGTCCGGCATCTGTCCGTGTGATGCTCAGAAATCGCGGCGCTCGTATACCAGTGCCGCGACTACGGGTGGGAGTACGATCCAGAGGGAGAGCGCCGCAAGCACATACATCGTACCTCCGCCGCGACCAAAGAGGAGTTCCAGTGCAGCGCCGGTGGGGCCCAGAAGTACATCTGCTCCCAGTGAAATAAGTGCTGCAGCCCGTATGCCATCTATCGGGTTGAATGCAAGTATGGCCACAAGCACCGGGCCGGGGTCACCCGTCCCGGTAAGCTGCAGCAATGCAATAGCTGCAAGATCGTACAGCACCACAGCAGCAAACCAGACTCCAAGCGCCCAGCCTGTGGCCGAGCTTCGGCTGCGTGCCAACACACCGATCAGAACACCTACACCAAGTCCAACACCACCTACAGCAGTTGCACCGGCAGCAACGCCCAGAAAATCACTGATGCCGCGCGTGCCGGCCGTGGCAAGTACCATGAGTCCCGACAGACCAAAGCCAGCGGCCGCAATTATCAGCAGTGACGCATAAAGCCCGAGCAGGCGGCCGAGCAATACGTCTGTTCGTGTAATCGGCTGGGCGAGCAGCAGCTCTGTTGAACCGTCGTCACCGCTGAATGACGCGGCACCGAGCAGCAGACCGAGCAACGGGAGAAGGTAGAGTGAGAGTGTAAGAAGCGATACAGCTGTGCGTGTAAAACCCTGCACAACCAGCACGCCGCTTGCGCCCAGCCCCGCAAGTGCAATCCCAACCGTAAGGAGTGTGAAGAGCGCAGAAAAGACCGGAACCATTCTGCCACGGAGTGCGCTTCTGATCTCGTGTGCAGAAACGGTTGCTATAACAGTCCGGCGGGGAACAGGCTGTCGGACAACGGGTGCACCCGGGGCCGCTGCAGCGGCACAGTCACTTGTTGCAGTCGGCATAATGGATACACCACTAATGCATGTGGACATTACCTGCTCCTTCGCTGCGAAGCTCTGCCCACTGCATGATGCTGGCGCCAGGCGCAGCGGGTTGTGTTGTCCCTGTATTTCCGGTTGCCATGCTGAGTGCGCGTTCGGCATCTGAACGACTGGGATAGGCTACAACATTGAACCCCATCGAAGTCGGTCTGCCGCCTTTCACAAACCATGCTTCACTTTCCGGAACCCAGTCGTCGCTTCCGTTCACGCCAAAATAGGCGGTGCCTTTGGTGTCGGTATTGCTGTCAAGCCAGGCTATAAGGCACCCGGGTTCGTCAAAGACGTATGTCTTGCCGTTGATATCCACCCACTGGGCCGCGAGTGAGTGATCATCCGGCGTCATGTGGCAGTACTCGCAGACATCAACGGCTGCAACGATCGCACGCGGACCGTGGGAATCTGTGCTGTTGCCGCAGGAGAGGGCGCCAGCCGCGAACAGCAGCAGCATCAATGCGAACAGGCCGCTGTGCGTCAGGATGCTCCGGGTCGGCAGTTGCTGGTTGAGAGTCGATGAGCGTTTCAGGGAGCGTTTCAGGGAGCGTTTCAGGGAGCCTGTCATGTTTCAACTCCAGTTGCTGTGCATCACGGTACGATACACTGCTTCCAGCGCGGATTGTGCGGAGTGCAGTGAGACTTCATGCTGCTGCATCAGGTCGTCGATAGTGCCGGATGCCACGAGCTTTCCGGCAACAAAAATCGCGACGCGGTCTGCGAGTGTGGCGACTTCTGCGAGGTCGTGTGATGACAGCAGCACAGTGGTGCCGTCGTTGCGGATTCCCCTGAGCAGGTCCCGCACCATAAGCGCTCCACCCGGGTCGAGCGCTGCTGTGGGCTCGTCCATGATGAGTGCTGCAGGCTCGCCGAGCAGCGCTATGGCGATCCCAAGCCTCTGGCGCATTCCACCGGAGAAGGTTTCAGCTGTCCGGTCGGCAGCGTCTATCAGGCCAACCCTATGGAGCAGCACGTCGATGTCTGTTGTACTTCCGCGGAGCCTGGCATAGAGCTCCATTGCAGAGCGTGCAGTAAGTCCTTCGGGGAAAGTAAGGCGCTGCGGCAGATAGCCCAGCAACTGGCGAACGGCGCGGCCGTCGCTGGTGGCATCGCTGCCTGCTACCATGACCTTACCGGTGGTTGGGTGTACGAGCCCGAGTGCTGCCTTGAGAGAGGTCGTTTTGCCGGAGCCATTGGGGCCGATCAGTGCAACCGTTTCGCCCTGTCCGATTACAAGGTCCAGCGAATCAACGGCTACTATTGAGCCATATGACCTGGAGAATCCACGGTATTCGATCATGGCGTTTGTCATTGTCTTGTCCATGCGGGAGGCTTAACGAGCGGGGCAGGGTCCTCGATACGCGGCAAGCCAAAGACCGGAAATGCATCCTCTGCCCATGAAAGCGCTGTTGAAGCAGCCGTACCTGAAAAGATCTCCAGAACCGGGCGCAGTGCGGCCATAGTGCTGAAAGAATCACCGACGCGGTAAGGGCGATCACCAATGCCGTCGCCATCCAGGTCGAAGATGCGCCGGTCGCCCCAGTAATTGCCACGCCCTTCATGTGCCCACGCATTGATACCGCCACCGCGCGCCGTGCGCACAGCTGTGCGGTTGTTGGTTATGACATTGTCAGTGAAGATGTTGTTCTCCGCACTTGTCAGCATGTCAACACCTGTGCCGTTGCCTGTAACAATATTTGCGCGGAAAAGGTTCTTTACTGAATTGTCAAAGAAAATGCCCACCAGATTGCCCTGTATCCGGTTTCCCTCTGCAATTACGCCTTCCGATGTCTGGAGGAGGACTCCGTAGGCCCTGTAGCCAATGTGTTCTTCGAAGGTGTTGCTCCGGAAAGTGAGCCGCTTGGAGAACATGATGGCTGCGCCGGCTGCATTCCGGCGGAACTGATTCCCCTCAAAAAGATTATCGTCGGAGTACATGTAATGCAGCCCGTAGCGCGTCTGCATTACAGAGTTGTCGAGGACACGGTTCGCATTGGAGAATGAGAAGTAGATGCCGTCACGTGTATTGCGGACGCTGTTACCACTCAGCGTGTTCCTGCCGGAGTTGAAGAGGTGTATTCCGTTGCCGCGTCTGGCTTCGGCCCGGAGTGAGTCGCCTGCGATTTCATTGTCTGCAATGACGGCAGCTGTCGCTTCCATCAGGTATATGCCGTGTGTTGATTCCCCGATACGGTTGTTGCTGACGCGACAACCGGTGCATTTGATGAGCTTTATCGCTGCATCGTCCCTGTCCAGTGAGCGGCCGCCATTTCTGACAGTAAACCCGCTGAATACGATGGAGTCAGCAGCAAGAGTGATAATGGAGCCACTTCCGCCGCCGTCGATTACGGCGCCGGAGTCACCCAATAGTACGATGCGCTTTGTAACCAACAGGCTCCCCGTGTAGATACCAGCGCTCACCCGGACCGTATCACCGATCGCAGCCTCTCTGATTGCTTTAGCCGGATCGGTGAAGGACCCGCCGGGCCCGGCGCGCAGCACCCGTGGTGCACCAGAAGGCGCTGCCACACGGGGCTGCGGGGTGTCGCTGATACCTGCAAAGAATGCCAGGAGGAACAGCGGCGCAAACACCGGTCAGTTGCTCCGTGCGCCTGCACCCGCCGGACCGATACGCAAACGTGCTATAAGCATCTGAACTGCCTGCACGAGCGCCGCTTCAGCAGAACTTCCTCCCTGGGGTACGCCTGATGCCACAGCCCGGACGCGACTGCGGAAATCGGTCAGCAGCACCAGGGCTGTGACAGCACCTGCGATTACAGGGAGGAACATACCCCACGAGAAGTATGCCCAGGTTGCAAACTGTGCTATCACATTCGTCCCGAACATCGGTGGCACAAAGGGTTCCACCTTCATGGCCGCTGTCGGATCCAGGTTTGTACCGAATTCGTATAGCCTGCTGTGCATGGCGGTAAAGCCGTATACTGCTACTGCACACATCAGCACCAGCGGGAGTATCATCGACCAGAACTTCCTGACTATACCGGCAATTACCAGAGTCAGCGCAATCACCATGAACGCCGCAGGTATGACCCTGAGCTCAGCAAAGTAATCATCCGTGATCTCGGTCATGCCGATGTAGTGGTTGAGAAGATTGATCTCTGTTACATCACCGGTGATTGCCGTCGGATAAACGACCATCCGCAGTGCTTCAGGATACTGCACACTCACCAGCGTCATCCCCCAGAGGGGGAGACGGATGGCGATGAGCATCAGAGCTGCTGCGGCAAACAGGAGTATACGTTTCTGCATAAGGCCTCCCTCCAGGGAACGTATCAGTGCATATGGACCGAAGATTTATCCAGATCAGCAGGAGCTGCCCGGCGTTCCCAGTTCATGATGCTCTGACTTCTGTCATACATCGACAGCTGCTGTCCGCGTGGCACAACTTCAAAGTATCCCTGCATCTCCTGATGGAGCGCTGAGCAGAAGTTTGTGCAGTAGTAAGGGTAAACACCGCGGCGCGTGGCTATGAATTTCACTGTCTTGGTTTCGCCCGGGTCCAGCACGATGTTGATGTTGTGCTCGACCAGCCCGAAGCCGTGGATCTCATCACGCAACTGTTCGGCATTGGTCATGTGGATGATGACAGTGTCACCTTCCTGGACCTGAATCTTTGAGGGTTCAAAGAAGGTCCGGATCATGTAAACCTTTGCCTCGACCCGTCTGCGTGCAGCATCACGCACAACACTTGCTTCCGCAGGCGACCAGATTGCCTGTGGGTGCGTGTTTTCTTCCTTCGGGTAGAACTCGATCGGCTTCAGCACGTCGCGTGCAACAAGCTGCGCAAAGTGCGGCTCGGGCTCGGTGAATGCTTCGTAGAGCATGGTCATCTTCCCGTCCTTGAGGCCGATAAGCTGCGAGCTTTCAGGCTGCGACGGCCCTGTGTTAAGGTGACGGCCCTTCGACAGCTTGTTCATTGCAACGAGGTAGTCGCCACGGGGCTTTTCAGTATCGCCGTGGCTGGTGACAAGGTGTCCGATATTGAAGTGCACGGGCATCTTCTGCACCACGAGCGACTGTGGATCCACGCCGGCTTCATACGGAGGCAGTTTCCACTTGGAGACGGCGCTTTCGACAAAGAGCGAAGTGTATGCGTATCCCTTGCCATCGAACTGTGTATGCAGCGGTCCGAGTCCCACTGGCACCTCAAGAATCACAGCGTTGTCGTAGTTGAGGACAGGGATACCGTCTTCATCGCCTGTGAAATCGCGTGCGTCGATAACAGCACGGATCTTCGACATGGAGTACACAGTGGCAGTTGGTGAAAGCTTACCGGAGCAGATGATGTATTCACCGCTTGGGTCAACGTCCACACCATGTGGGCTCTTGGCGCAGGGAAGGAGGTACATGATTCCCGGGACCTTCCCCGGATCCATCATGGGTACGCCGCCGACATTGCTTGTCTTGCCTTCTGCTGTTGCCTTTTCGGCCTCCTTCCAGTTGACGACTGCAACGTAGTCACGATCGTTCTGTACCGACGTGACTTCGAGTTTGCCGATTGCGCGATCTCTGTTGTATGAAGTCCATAAAGCCCAACATTCGTTCGGCACCTTACCTTTGTCACCGAGGTCCCAGTTGAATGGCGGAGTCATAATTTGCCAGCCGATAGCCATGT
>CAZDMG010000116.1:0-7286 GCA_964506655.1 uncultured Gemmatimonadaceae bacterium | reverse complement strand
GCGCCGCTGCGCATAGCGATTGTTGGCAACGGCCGCATGGGAAAGGCTGTGGCACTGCTCGCAGCCGAACGCGGGTTTGAAGTTGTGGCTGAGCTGGGGAAGGCTGAAACGCGAAACGGGATCGATGCGGCAGCGCTCAACGGCGCTCAGATGGCTATTGAGTTTACGGTGCCGGGAGCTGCGGTTGGCAATGTCGTGCAGTGTATCGAAGCCGGGGTTCCGGTTGTAACCGGCACGACGGGTTGGTACGACCGTATGGGTGAGGTGGAGCAGGCAGTGGCAGCTAATAACGGGCGGGTGCTGTATGCTCCCAACTTTTCGCTGGGTGTGCAGCTCTTTCTTGCGATGGTTGAAGATGCCGGCCGTCGTATCAAGGGAGTGAGCGCGCTTGATACGCTATTCGACATGCACATCGTCGAGACGCATCACGCCAGGAAACTGGATGCACCATCAGGGACTGCCATGGCGGTAGAGGAGAGTCTCCGGAAGGGCGCTGGGCGTGGCGAGCCAGTTCCGGTCACCAGTGTCCGGACAGGTTATGTTCCGGGTACGCACTCAGTGCTCCTGGACGCTCCGTTTGAGCAGATCACGCTTTCACATGAAGCGCGCGACCGGCGGGTCTTTGCCGATGGCGCACTGCATGCAGCACGCTGGCTCGCATCGCAGGGCTCACCCGGGTTGTACACGATGCGGGACGTTATCAATTCCACCGTTACGGAGTAGAGATGAGGAAAGGTTTTCTTTCGGGATGCGGAACGGCGATCGTTACGCCCTTTACCACAGACGGCTCCATCGACGAAGGAGTCCTGCGTGCATTCGTGGAGTGGCAGGTGGAGCAGGGAGTGCACTTCATTGTTCCATGCGGATCCACCGGTGAGGCTGCTACGCTCAACGAACGGGAGCACAGGCGGGTCGTTGAGATCACTGTCGAGGTTGTAAACGACAGAGTGCCGGTGGTGGCTGGTGCGGGCGCAAATGATACAGCCAAGGCGATCCGGCTGTCACGCGACATGCAGGCGATAGGCGCAACGCACCTGCTGCAGGTAGCACCGATGTACAACAAGCCACCGCAGCGTGGAATCATGGCGCACTTCCGCGCTATAGCCGATGCTGTAACGATCCCGACGGTGATATACAACGTCCCGGGGCGTACCGCTATCAACATCAGTGCTGCAACGACACTGGAGCTCGCGCAGGACGAGCGCTTTGTGGCTGTAAAGGAAGCTTCCGGAAATCTTTCGCAGATCGCGCAGATTATCCGGGAACGTCCGAAAGGGTTTGCAGTGCTTTCCGGTGATGATTCCATGACACTGGCCACTTACGCTCATGGTGGTGACGGTGTGGTATCGGTGTGCTCCAATGCAACGCCTGCGCTACTGGCAGAAATGTGCAACGCGGCCGGGAAGGGCGACTTCGACAGGGCGCGCAAGGCGGAGGCGAAGCTCGCGCCATGGTTTGCGGCTGCGTTCGTCGAATCCAATCCGATTCCGGCAAAGGCTGCACTTGCAATGCTGGGGCGCATGTCTGAGACGCTGAGGTTGCCGTTGGTACCGCTTGCCGACGAATACCGCGATACCGTGCGGAGCGCACTGCGCGCCGCAGAAGCTTTCGACTGAGACCACACTGTGACGATTACTTTGAAGGAACTGGAACAGCGCTTCAGCGATACTGCACTTCTTGATTCATCTATACCGCTGCCGGGCGATGCGCATGAGCTCTTCGGTCAGGCGCTGTCGCTGTTGGAGCAGGGGGGGATACGCGCTGCAGTGCGCAACGAACAAGGAGTATGGGTTGCAGTGCCGTGGGTAAAGCGCGTAATCCTGTTCGGCTTCCGGATCGGCAATATTGTGGAGATGGGGAGCAGCGGTGCGTTTCACTTTTTCGATAAGGACACCTTCCCGGCTCAGTCCTTTAATGCATCGAGTGGAATCCGGATCGTACCGGGCGGGAGCACGATACGTCGCGGTGCCCACATCGCACGCGGCGTAGTCTGTATGCCACCGATGTACGTGAATGTTGGTGCGTATGTCGATGAAGGCACAATGATCGATTCACACGCACTTGTGGGTTCGTGCGCGCAGATCGGCAAGCGTGTACACCTGAGTGCTGCAGCACAGGTCGGCGGTGTCCTGGAGCCGATCAATGCATCACCAGTTGTAATCGAAGACGAAGTAACTGTAGGCGGTAACTCCGGTGTGTACGAAGGGACTGTGGTGAGGCGGCGGGCTGTAATTGGTGCCGGTGTTGTACTGACGCGTGGCACACCCGTGTACGACCTTGTGCGCGAAACTGTGCATCGTGCAACCGATGGCGCGCCACTTGAAATTCCAGAAGGCGCGGTCGTGGTGCCGGGTGCACGCAGGGTCAGTTCAGAGTTCGGTGCCGCCCAGGGGCTTTCACTCCAGACGCCTGTCATCGTCAAGTACCGCGACGAACGCACAGACGCCTCAACCGCGCTGGAAAACTGGCTCCGCTGAACGTGCGTTTCGCCGGCAGAAGGAGAAAGCTTGATGTAACCGGTACTGTTCAGGTGCCGGGAGACAAATCCATCAGCCACCGTGCCCTGATGTTCGCGGCACTTGCCAACGGGCCGTCACGGATACGCGGCTTGCTTGAGAGCGCGGACATCATGAGTACAGCCGCGGTGTTGCGAGCCTGTGGTTGTGATATACCGCCACTCGCATCGGATTTTGTTGTACATGGCAAGGGGGTTGAGTGTATAGCCACACCACAGGTGGTCGCTGATTGCGGCAACAGCGGTACCACTGTGCGGCTGATGATGGGAATTATTGCAGGGCGGAGCGGTGTTACCGTTCGTTTCGACGGCGATGCGAGCTTGCGCAAGCGTCCTATGAAGCGCGTTACTGCACCGCTGTCGCAGATGGGTGCGCGCTTCGAATACGCAGGTGGCGAAGGGCTGCTCCCCCTTACGGTGCTCGGCAGCAGGCTCAAAAGCATTGACTACCACAGCGAGCATGCCAGTGCGCAGGTAAAGAGTGCAGTACTGCTAGCTGCACTTGCCTCAGGTGTGGAAGCGTCGGTACATGAGCCCGCCATGTCGCGCGATCACACCGAGCGCATGCTGGCCGCCCGCGGAGTAGCGATTGAAGTGCTGGCCAATGGTGTCCGGATCGCAGCCGGCCAGACCGTATCACCCTGCGATACCCAGGTCCCGGGCGACCCGTCATCGGCGGCCTTCTTTGCAGCACTGGCGGCACTTGCCGATAGCGGGACGCTGAGGCTCACCAACGTCTGCCTCAACCCCGGACGGACGGGGTTCCTTGAGGTACTCGCAGCAATGGGTGCCAGTCTGGAGGTGGTTTCAAGCCGGGTGTCCGGTGGTGAGACGGTAGGTGATCTGCTGGTGTCCCCTGGCGCCCTTAACGGGATCAGTGTGGGCGGTGATCTGATTCCACGCTCCATCGACGAGCTCCCGCTTCTGGCGTGCCTTGCCGCCCGTGCGAGTGGCGAGACGCGGATCGTGGATGCCGCCGAGTTGCGGGTCAAGGAGAGCGACCGGATAGGGGCGGTTGTAGCGAACCTTAAGGCGCTGGGTGTGGATGCAGAAGAGCTTCCCAGCGGGATGGTGGTGCGGGGAGGCGAGGCGCCGCTAAAGGGGCATGTTAAGACGCACGGCGACCATCGTCTTGCGATGGCGTTTGGTGTACTGGCAGCCTGTCCGGAGAACGAGATCACGATCGACGACCGCGACTGCGCGTCGGTGTCGTACCCCGGCTTCTGGCAGGAGCTATCGAGGCTAACCGGCGGGGGTGGCACCACCCGGAGCCATGCGCCCCGGCTGGTTATCGCAATCGATGGGCCGGCAGCATCGGGGAAGAGCAGCACGGCGCAATGGGTGTCCAGGTTGCTTGGCGTGCGTCATATCGATTCCGGTGCACTGTACCGCGCGCTTACCTGGCTTGCGCTAGAAGGTAACCCTCACGAGCCAGATTTATCACTTGATAATTTACTTGAAGTTGCGCAAGTCATCACTTTACAGGAAAATGAGTTAACTATTGTACCTGTAATTGATACACGAGTCGCCGACAATGAGCTCCGGTCGCAACGTGTAACCGAGTACGTGTCCCGGGTTGCGGGCATCCCTCAAGTGCGGGAGTGGGTGAACGAGCTTGTCCGGAGCGCTGCGCGTTCATCCGACGTGGTGGTTGACGGGCGGGACATCGGTACGGCGATCTTCCCGGACGCCACGCTCAAGATCTTTCTTGAGGCCGACCCCTGGGAGCGTGCGCGGCGGCGTCTGGTTCAGCGACTCAACCGCGCACCGTCCGAGCCCGAGATCGCTGAAGAGACCGAAGCGCTGGTAGCGCGTGACGCCCGTGACGCCACCCAGAGTATCCCGGCCCGCGACGCCATTACCATCAACACCACATCCATGACCCAGGAAGAACAGGTAAAGCGGATCGTGGTTCTCGCCGAAGCCGCCAGAAAGCGCCTCGGCCGCTGACGGCCCGGCAACTCCGCAAGCGTCATCAGCGCTATGGGCCGGAGTGCGCTTCTGTGCGCACCCCGGCCCGGCCAATCAGAAGCTCACCCTGGTCGTGATCGCCGACTGGGTGAAGCTCTGGCTGCTCGACCCAGGGGTGTAGCGACCTGACTCGTACACTCCGTCCACCGCGGTCGTTGAAATAGAGCCACCGGAATAGAGCGTATAGCTTAAGCCGCGCTCGATACCGGGTGCTGATATCACCAGCGACTGGAACGACTTTGCCGGGGCGAAGTCTATGAGCGAAGTACCAGTTGAGGCGGCAAGATGGATGATGGTTCCGGCTGCCGCTCCACGCGAGAAGGTGATCTGTGCCGACCCCTGGCTGCTGCTGGTCCCCGGGGCCTGGGCCATCCCAGCACTCCCTGCTGCCACAAGCACGCCGCCACTGATGGTGAAAGTTCCGTCGTAGTCGATTGCGGCGTTGTTGTTGGCCGTTGGGCCGTGGACAAAGGCGCAGCCTCCGGTCATCATGATCGCACCGTTGGCATCCAGCCCGTCACCCGCGGCATTCACCACCAGCCTGCCACCGGTGATCCGCATGGTGTAGTCGCCGGGACGAGTGCCTGGAGCAGCGTCACCGTCGCCGGCAAGGTTGACCCCGTCGTCGCTGGACACCACCCGGATGTTGCCGCCGTTTATGGTCAGGTCTGCGGTACCGGATTCCAGCCCTTCGTAGCTCTTCGTGATATCGATGGTGCCACCGTTGATCGTCAGTGCCTGGTCGGCGTGAATGCCATCGTCGGCCGTAGCGACGGTGACGGTGCCACCGTTAATCACCACATTGGTGTTGGAGTGGACGCCGTCGTCCGCGGCATTAATGCTGTAGGTGCCGCCGTCGATCACCAGATCACGTTCTGCCTTGAGAGCTTTCGCAGAAACATCTTCGGGAGCAGCACTCGAGCTGCCGTCCCGTGTGGTGATGGTGTAGTTGCCGCCGGTGAGCAGCAGGTCGGATTCAGCCTGCATCCCGTCATTGGCGGCGGAGAGTGTACCCGAGCCACCCGAAACAAGGATATAGCCACGGTTCTCTGTTCCTTCCCGGTCGCCCTTGAAGGCGTCGCTGCCGGCAGTGACAGTGAACTGACCGCCCCGCACCACCAGGTAGTCCTTGCCACGGATACCATCGTCCACTGCATTGACGGTGATGTTGCCGTTGCGCACCACGAGGCCGCCCTTGCTGTTGATCCCATGCTTGAACTGGGCGGTCACGCTGAGCGCGCCCTCGCCACCGATCGACATGTTTCCCTTGCTGTAGAGCGCGGAGTTCTGGTCGGCGCCGCTGGGGTAGGTGCTGCCATCCTTAAGCACATTGGTCGAGCCGGCGGCCAGGATCACTACTGCCCTGTCGGCGGCGGCAAATGCGATCGGAGAATTGTTGCTGCTGGTTATCGATGCGCCATCCAGTACCAGCTTAACCACACCGGTAGCGTTGACCATAATCTGACCGTCGGTAAGCATGCCGCGCAGTAGATACGTACCGGCAGCGGTGATGGTCGCAACAGTGCCGTTGATCGCTACCGCGGCACTGCCTCCGGCATCAATGCTGCTTCCGGAAAGGGTGATCAGAGTGGCCGATGCTACATCCCAATCGTAGTCGCTTGACACCTCGTGATCCGCCATCAGCCTTGTGAGCGCCGACGCAGCGGTGAAGGCGTCGGTGAGCTTGGCGCCTTCGCTACAGGCCAATGTGGCAACCGCGAAGGTGCCATCCGGGTCAGGCTCGGGGCCGGTGAGCTTGGTCGTCCCGTCGCTCCCGCATGCCGACATTGACACGACCGCAATGCCCACCAGAGCCAGGCTTCTGATTCCATTGTTTTTCGGTCTCCTGCTCATGTGCCATCCCCCTTTGTGTGTATGGCGACGGCCATCCCGTCACCCTAAGCAAGAGACGGCGGCCCGGAGGGCGGCGTTAACCGAGGACATTTCTAACGGTGTAAAACAGAGGACATTTCTAATGGTGTTTGACAGCCGCCCCCCCCCCGATTGACTACGGGCTCCTGATTCCGTACCTTTAAGGGCTGTCCCGGGATTGCGCACGTCCTGCCCTCTCCCGGTTTCACCCTTGTCTCGTCGCGGCGAGAAACAACCGCGAATCTGGAGAATCATCAGAGCATGACCGGTATCAGCCCTGAAAGCGTCACCGTACAGGAAATGGAAACTGCAGACGCAGACAGTCCGTTCCCAAAGCTCACTGCACGCGAAAAGCGCGACCTGCAGAAGAGCCAATTGAGGCCGCTCGCAAACCGTCGCCCCGAACTCTACGAGGAAGACGAGTACTCCTCTGAAGAATACGAGCAGATGATCGAGATGTACAATGGTACTCTCGCATCAATCGAAGAAGGCGAAATCGTCAAGTCCAAAGTCCTGGAGATCCGCGAGAACCTCGTAGTGCTTGATATCGGATTCAAGTCCGAAGGCACTATCCCGCTCGAAGAGTTCAAGGATATGCCCGACCTCAAGGTCGGCGATGAAGTTGAAGTCCTGCTCGAGCACCTGGAAGACCAGGAAGGCTCTGTCGTCCTCTCCAAGAAGAAGGCCGACTTCATGCGGGTATGGGAGCGCATCCGCGTTGCCTACGAAAATGATGAGCCGGTCGAAGGGTTGCTGGTCAAGAAGATCAAGGGCGGTGTCGTTGTCGACCTTATGGGCGTCGATGCGTTCCTCCCTGGTTCACAGATCGCACTCCGTCGCGTTCCCAACATCGACGAGCTCCTTGGGCAGAAGTACGAGTTCAAGATCATCAAGCTCAACAAGCGTCGTCGCAACATCGTTGTGTCTC
>CAZDMG010000115.1:0-7368 GCA_964506655.1 uncultured Gemmatimonadaceae bacterium | reverse complement strand
CTATGCTTTTGCTGCGCACCAACGTGCTGGCTACTGGCTATGCGGGTGCCAGGGCGGAAGTGGCAGATGCACTGCTGGCGATCCTTAACAGTGGGATTTGCCCGGTTGTGCCGGAGCAGGGGAGTGTCGGAGCGAGCGGTGATCTGGCTCCGCTTGCGCACCTGGCTCTGACTCTGATTGGTGAAGGCGAAGCGACACTCGACGGTGTACGCGGTCCGTCTGCTGCCCTGCTCAGCTCGAAAGGGCTTTCGCCGGTGGTATTGCAGGCCAAGGAGGGGCTTGCGCTGATCAACGGAACGCAGGCGCACACGGCGGTGGCTGCTCTTGCAGCTGTGGAACTGGCCTCGTTGTGGCATGCGGCTCATGTTGCGTCCGCGATGAGTCTTGAAGCATTGCTGGGAACACCTGTGGCTTACGATGAGCGTATCCACGATGCCCGCGGTCAGAGCGGACAGAAGTATTCGGCAGTGCTCCTTCGTGGTCTTCTGGCTGACAGTGAAATCCGTGAGTCGCATCGTCTGAATGATTCGCGTGTTCAGGACGCCTATGCGCTGCGGTGCGTCCCGCAGGTACACGGCCCGGTTTACGACACGATAAGGTTTGCCTCAACAATTATTGAGGCAGAGCTGAACGCCGCTACTGATAACCCGCTCGTGCTCGATGACGGCACTCTTCTGAGTGGTGGAAACTTCCATGGTCAGGCTGTTGCGATGGCGAGCGACATGCTGGCGATCGCCTGTGCAAATCTGGCGGTTATCAGTGAGCGGCGGACAGACCGTGTTGTACACCCCGATCTCAACGAGGGGCTGCCCGCATTTCTTGCCAGGCAACCCGGTCTTGAATCCGGATTCATGATGCAGCAGGTAACAGCTGCGGCGCTCGCCAGTGAATGCAAAACACTTGCACACCCCGCGAGTGTGGACTCCATCCCCACAGACGGGAACAAGGAAGATGTTGTACCCATGGCGATGGGTGCTGCAGTCAAACTCCGGCGTTCTGTGCGGAATTTGCGCAACGTTATTGCCATAGAACTGATGGCTGCAGCTGAAGGGCTTGAACACCGACGGCCGCTCAGATCCAGTGTACCGGTTGAACAGGCTCATGCACTGATCAGGACCATGGTACCGGCCTCCACCGGAGACCGGGTATGGAGCAATGATATAGCCCGTCTTTCCGATGCACTTAAAGCGGGTGCATTCGATATGATTCAACCTGTGAAGCGCTGACAGAACACTGATGTCCCATCGACCTTTAACCAGATGTTTGTATAAAGAGGAAACACCATGGCAGCCATGACGCAATCCGGCGGGAGCAGTGCGCCCGGAGCAGCGCGCGATATACGCGCACCACGCGGCTCCTCCATCTCATGTCTGGGGTGGGAACAGGAGGCAGTAATGCGGATGCTGATGAACAACCTCGACGCGGAAGTTGCAGAACGTCCGCAGGATCTGGTGGTGTACGGTGGTACCGGACGTGCCGCCAGGTCCTGGGAAGCCTTCGATGCCATTGTGCGCACACTCAGAACACTGCGTGACGACGAATCGCTGCTCGTTCAGAGTGGAAAGCCTGTTGCGGTGTTCCGCACGCACACCGATGCACCACGTGTGTTGATAGCGAATTCGAATCTTGTCGGACGTTTTGCCAACTGGACTGAATTCCGGCGCCTGGAGCAGCTGGGGCTCATCATGTACGGACAGATGACAGCCGGTTCGTGGATCTACATTGGCTCGCAGGGAATAGTTCAGGGCACATACGAAACCTTCGGAGTAGTCGCCGATAAGCACTTTGGTGGTTCACTCGCCGGAAGGCTTGTTGTCACCGCCGGACTCGGCGGTATGGGCGGTGCACAACCGCTTGCTGCCGCCATGCACGGCGCTGCGGTACTGGGTGTTGAAGTCGATCCAGCGCGTATTGAGCGTCGCCTCGAAACGCGCTATTGCGACCGCATGACATCAGATCTGGATGAAGCGCTTGCGTGGTTGCGTGATGCTCAGGAACGCAAAGCCGGCTTTTCAGTGGGGCTCATAGGGAATGCAGCGGATGTGCTGCCGCTTCTTGTTGAGCGCGGGATCACACCGGATGTTGTAACAGATCAGACAAGCGCGCACGATATGCTGGTGGGTTATGTGCCGAATGGGATGACGTTGCAGGAGGCAGAGCTGCTCCGTGCTTCCAACCCTGGTGAATACATCGCACGCTCAACCGCGGCTGCGGCGCGGCATGTGCGAGCCATGCGCACCATGCAGGACCGAGGCGCCATCGCTTTCGACTATGGCAACAATATCCGCACAGTCGCCTACGATGCGGGCGTCGCCGATGCGTTTGATATCCCGGGCTTTGTGCCGGAATACATCCGGCCGCTTTTCTGCGAAGGGAAAGGCCCGTTCAGATGGGTCGCGCTTTCGGGAGACCCTGCGGATATCTATCGCACCGACGACCTGGTGCTGGAGCTGTTTCCGGAGAATACGCATTTGCGCCGCTGGATAGAACTCGCTCGCGAGCGCATCGCCTTCCAGGGACTTCCTGCGCGGATCTGCTGGCTGGGTCAGGGTGAGCGTGCGAAGTTCGCACTGGCGCTCAATGATCTTGTGGCGCGCGGTGAACTTTCTGCGCCGATCGTTATCGGACGCGATCATCTGGATACGGGTTCTGTGGCATCACCTTTCCGCGAAACTGAAGGGATGCGGGATGGGAGCGATGCCATTGCAGACTGGCCCGTGCTGAATGCGCTACTCAGCACTGCGAGTGGTGCGTCGTGGGTGTCATTCCATCACGGTGGAGGTGTCGGGATCGGCAACTCGCTTCATGCCGGTCAGGTAATTGTGGCAGACGGTACTGAACGGATGCGACGTCGCCTCGAACGGGTCCTTACAAACGATCCGGGGATAGGTGTGGCACGCCATGCCGATGCCGGCTATGAAAGCGCGGTAGAAACAGCTGCGCGCGAAGGGATTCGTTTGCCGATGCTGGAGGCGCGGGGTGCTTAGCACCCACTACAAGCCCTGGCACGTCCCTCTGTTTCTTGGTAAGTATGCGTGGCTCAGGCTCCGTAAGAGGCCGGTGTTGGTGAATGTGGAGGTGACAATGCGGTGCAATGCGCGTTGTGACTTCTGCGATTACTGGAAGACGCCGGCCGAAACCAAAGCGTCGGAACTGAAAGACTTTGCCGACGCGGTGCGTTTCTTCAATCCGATGATTGTCACATTCACGGGTGGAGAACCAACGCTGCGACGCGATCTGGAAGAGATCGTCGCATCGGTCCGGAAGTCTGTACGGCTGACATATATCCAGATGATCACGCATGGCGGCATGCTGACTATCGACCGTGCGCTGTCACTCTGGAATGCCGGCATCGATCAGTTCAATATTTCGTTGGATTACCTGGACGAAAGGCACGACCGTGCGCGCGGGATCCCCGGTCTGTCTGCAAAGATCCTTGACAACGTCCCGAAGATGAAAGCTGCCGGCATCGGTGGTATCAAGTTCAACACAGTCATCAAGAAAGACAATCTTGATCAGCTGATGCCAATCGTCGAGACTGCGCGCCGACTCGGCGCAGGTGTCAACTTTTCGGTCTATACCGATTTCAAGAATGGGAACAAGGGACACCTGGTTGAAGCAGATCAGTTAAGCCAGCTGGATGCAGTGATTGCGGAACTGCTTGCGCACAAAAAAAAGCATCGGGGTGTGATCTCAAGTTCCGATCATTATCTGGAGCAGATACCGCGCTGGATCCGCGGTGAGATGAAGGAGTTGTGCAGGAGCGGGATGGATACTGTGCTCATTGACCCGCGTGGTATGGTGCGCAGGTGTCCTGACTTTCCTGCAGATGTACCATGGCAGCAGTATAAGAGATACAAGCCTATTGATTGTGATGCCTGTTTCTATGCCTGCCGCGGTGAGGCGCAGGCTCCGTTACGTATTGCTTCACGTGTGAGGGATGTACTGGCATGAGTGAAAGAGTGACTTTACTGGTCAATGCTGCGCAGGTTGTGACGTGCGCTGGTCCGGCGCGTGGGCGTCGCGGCTCTGAGATGTCGGAAGCAGTTGTGGAGCGCGGTAAAGGAGTGGCGTTCAAGGGTGAACGTATCGTGATGGTGGACAGCGACGATGCGTTGCGCGCGGCCTTTCCGGATGCGGAAGAAGTGGACTGTGAGCGCGGACTCATAGCTCCCGGTTTTGTTGATTCGCATACGCATGCTGTATTCGGAAAGCTGCGCTATGAAGAGCAGGAGCTTCGTGCGACCGGCGTCCCGTATCTGGAAATCGCGCGACGTGGCGGTGGGATTCATTCATCGGTGCGCAGCTTGCGCGCCACAGGGAATGCTGAGCTTTTTGAACTGGCGCTTCCGCGTGTGGAGCGGTTGGTAAGCGGTGGCGTAACGACTCTGGAAATAAAGAGCGGCTACGGACTCACGGTGGAAGACGAGCTTCGCACGTTGCGTGTTATTTCTCAGCTTCGCGACACGTTGCCTGTACGGATAATGGCGACATGTCTGGGAGCGCATGAGTTTCCGTTCGAGCGACGCGCGTTGCCGGATGGGCGCGAGTCATGGATCCGTGAAATTATTGAGGAATTGCTGCCGGCGGTGGCAGCGGAAGGATTGGCGACCTTTGCGGATGTGTTCTGTGAGCCTGGGGTCTACACGATCGATGAAACCAGGCGGATTCTCGAGGTGGCGCGTGCACTGGGGATGCAGCTCAAACTGCACGCCGATGAGCTGCACGACGGCGGGGCCGCAGCACTCGGCGTCGCGCTGGGGGCCGTTTCCGTGGATCACCTGGCTGCCATTTCGGAGGACGGGATTGCCGCGATTGGAGCGTCCGAAACGATAGCCACGTTGCTCCCCGGTACGATGCTGTTTCTTGGTACAGGGCGACAGGCGCCTGCAAGGAAGCTCATCGATGCCGGTGCTGCGATAGCGTTGGCGACCGATTTCAATCCGGGGACCTCGCCTCTTACATCGTTCCCGCTCCTCATGACTCTGGCAGTGAGTGAGCTCCGGCTGTCTGCGTCGGAGGCCTGGGTAGCCGCGACTGTGAATGGTGCTGCGGCACTGGGGTTGGCAGGGGAAACAGGGCAGATTTCCCCCGGATTCAGTGCGGATATTGCTATTCACCGGGCGGAAGACTTCAGAGAGTTGCCATACTGCTTTGGCGAGCGTCTCTGCTATGTCGCCTGGAGCCGTGGCAAGCAGGCTTTCCCGACGCAGTAGTTCAACCCTGCAACACAAGTGCAACACAAGTGCAACGCTCGCACCGGAGCGTTCTGAATCCTCATCCCAAAGTCCAGCGGACTGCA
Source organism: uncultured Gemmatimonadaceae bacterium (assembly GCA_964506655.1). GTDB lineage: Bacteria > Gemmatimonadota > Gemmatimonadetes > Gemmatimonadales > Gemmatimonadaceae > Gemmatimonas. The sequence goes on along the minus strand of CAZDMG010000115.1, from coordinate 2,066 downwards.
CGGATGACCTGACGATGGAGCCCTGTCACCCCGGATGTCGAACGTCACAAAGTACAAGAGGCGTGCTGCTGAATTCGAGCAGCTGAGACAGTTCGATAAAGCAGTTTCATCGTACGCGATGGCGATCGACGAAGCTGAAGCAGGCGGCGAGGAGGTAGAGGTTGGGCTCTACAACAAGGTCGGCGACCTCATGCTGCGCATGGGCCGGGTACCTGACGCGGTCCGCTATTACGAGCGCGCAGTTGAGAAGTATTCCTCGACGGGGCTCCATACCAACGCTATTGCACTTTGCAATAAGATCCTGAGGCACGCGCCCGGGCGGTCGGCGGTGTACCTGACGCTGGGGCGGATCTGCGCGCGCAAGGGGCTGCGGGGTGACGCCTCGCGCAACTTCCTGGAGTATGCGACCCGCATGCGTTCGGAAAATCGCACCGACGAGGCAATGCGTGCACTGGCCGAAATTGTGGAGTTGATGCCCGAGCTGAGCGAGATCCGCGGGATGGTGGAGGAGTATGCCAGCAGGGCAGGTATCGCGCTCAGAACAGCCGAGGATGCGTCGGCAGCGAAGTCGCAGGGCAGTCATGCTCCGGATCTGATTTTTCTGGAGGTGGAGCCTTCGGTGACTTCGGCCCCTCAATCAATACCGGTTACCAACTGGGGTGCCTTGCGTGCTACCCCCGAGTCAGCCTCCGCTCCGGCAGCGCAGCAGACGTCAGCGGGGGCGGCTGGTACTGCTGGGTTGGCGGGGGCGCACGGTGGTACCGCTACGGCGCGGCAGGGCGCGGCAGGGCGCCCGCGGGGAACCACCGGAGTGTCTGGTAGCGGCGCAGGGAATAGTACGGCAGGTAATCCGGATCCATTTGTTCACGGTGGCAGCAGGAGCGTTGCCAGCGATCCTTTCGAAAGCGCACTCATCTTTGATCCGTTGGACTTTGACGGTGGAAACAGCCCGGAAAGTGTTCTGGAGGAAGTGGAGTCAGTTGAGCTGGAGTCCTATTTTGACGACACCGAGTCTGCGGGTGAGACCGTTGTTGTGGATTCGCTGCTTGAGCCAGAGCTTCCGGCGCCGGTGTTGGCGGAGCCAGTGTTGGCGGCGCCAGTAGGCGAGGAGGCAGTTGTCGCGGAGTCAGCCGTCGCGGACTCAGCCGTCGCGGAATCAGTAGTCGCGGAATCAGCCGTCGCGGACTCAGCCGTCGCGGACTCAGCCGTCGCGGAATCTGAATTCACTGACGTTCCCGAGATCGTCTCGCATTCGGTCTCGACCTCCTCCGCGGAACTTCAGATCGCGCCCGACGATTACTCTGACCCGGGGGTTCCACCCCTGGAAGGGCTGACAGAGCTGGAGCCGGTCTCGGAGGTCAACGACGCCGCCGATGCTGCTCTGGAAGACTTCACAGGACGGCGACTCGAAGTGCAGGTTGTCAGTCCGGCCGGACTGTGTGGTAATGACGATTTCATTGACGCGAACTCGCAGTGTGAAGATATATTCATTGATACTGGACTGCCTGGTCTTGAACTGTCAGATGAGGTGAATGCAGAACTTGAGGTCGAAACCAGCTTCGCAGCGTCAGCATCTCTCCCTCACGCAGTTGACCAGTCCGAGACCCATATAGCTGATTCAGCCCCGGATACGGAGCTAACAGTTGAAGAGTCCGAGCCAGAAGTGCAGGCTTCAGGTTACGCCATGCGCATGGATCCTCACACTCTGGTACTTCCCGGCGAGTTACCGCCGCTCCTCATCTCCGACGTCGTTTCGTCATTCGAAGACGCCGTGGATGGTGTGTCCATCGATGCTCTGGCTGACGCAGCGATTGACATCGAAGATGACATTGAAAATGACGCCGAAGATGACGCGGTGGCCGCTGTGCTGCCTCAAGATCTGGCTGACGCAGCGATTGACATCGAAAATGACGTCGAAGATGGCGTAGTGGGTGCCGAGGAGGGTGACGGCGCTATCGATTTCGCCGCTGACGCCGTCACAGAGGCCGCCAGTGACATTGCCAGTGACATTGCCAGTGACACAGCCAGTGACACAGCCAGTGACACAGCCAGTGACACAGCCAGTG